>CALRWU020000128.1:0-7635 GCA_943371945.1 Azorhizobium sp. AG788 | reverse complement strand
AGAAATGACGATGGTAAGCGCCTGCTCGCCTGGACTCTCTCGATCGGGAAAGAGGCCAGCTGATCGGCAGGACTCAGATTGTTTGGCTAGCGCGACGAGCAGGGCGTAACCGGCGAGCGCCTTGCTGCCGTCAGGCAACCGGTTGAGCGCTTGCACAGGGAGCGGCTGGTCCTTGAAGAGACCACTGGAAACCGAGCTGACCGCGCTTTCTGCGTCCATCTCCCATGCGCTCGAAGCGGTAGGCCACCAGTCGGCCAACTGGGGTGCAATTGGTTCTGCCGACCAATCTTCGAGTAGCTCCGGAACGGTGGCTTCGGATCGGCTGAAGATCCCACCGCAAAGAGCGCTGAGTAGGAGCTCAAGGGCGTAGTGAACTCGCCGGCGCCATTCATAGTGAGCCCATTCGACCGCTACCTGAGAATTTGAGGCATGCTCGATCGCCGCGGCATAGTTCGCGGCAAGGAGCGCTAGGCCTGTCGCGCTGCCTTCATTGCCCCATGAATGAATCCAATCGATGGTCTCGGCGAAGCGTCTGTATGCAGCCGCCACCCCGTCTGGACTTCCAACTGATGGTGCCCATGCCTCCACAATCGCCGACCGAAGGGCGGTGAGTTCGGTTGGATTTGTCGCAATGGCATTTAGCGAGAAATCCGGAACCGCAGCGTCAACCAGGGCCTTGTTGATCTCTGAGCCACTGAACAGTCGTTCTACGATCTCAGGCGACACGGATGCCTTCCGCGCTCTCCATAGCGCTTGACCTCGGGGTGACAAACGGTGGGGGTTTCCATCCTCATCACCTGTCGAAAGAATGCCCAGCGCACGACACGGCCCTCGGTAAGCGTTGACCAAGCCCTCTCCAGCGTCCTCAGGGAACGGGACCGGGGCGTCCCCCCTCAGCATTCGGAGCTCGGTTACATACCGATCTCCGCCCAGGCCGCGGCCGGCATCGGAATTCTGGGGATCGGCCGCCGTTGCCGCTAGTGTGAGCAGTTCCACACGGCTGACGAATTGGACGAACGCCCCGTCGTTGTAGACGGCCCCGGCGGCGTGCTTCTCACGTTCGAAAAATTCCCCGATCGCCCAAGGCAGAAGCGAGAAGTATCGAGCCCGCCAAGACACCGTGGTGATGCCATTGACGAGTTTCTCTTCCAGGCTTTGGTCGAGACCTCTGACCCCCAGTATGTCGAGGCCCTGAATTTGAGCCCTTATTGGTTTGCCCCAGCCGATTTCCATAGCGCTCATCGTTTCCTGTTGGAGCCATTTTGGCTAGGGGCCGATCGCCTTGCTGCCCGCCACTCCCACGGCATGTCGAACTGCCCGGCCACCTATGACGGCAAGCTGTACCTCAAGAAGAACGACTCGGGGTCCGAGACGGTGGCTGAAGTCGGCGCGATCACCTCTGCCGTCGGCACCGCCGCGCTCGGCTACACGCCGGCCAACAAGGCTGGCGAGAGCTTCACCGGCGCCGTCTCGGTGGCCGGGTGATGACGGCGACCGGCGATGTGACGGCCTAGGGGCTAAGCTCGCTGTCGAATGTGTCCCGGTCAAGCGGCCGGTCAATCTGGCGGACTTGGCGGGGTGGTTTGCAACTTTGCTGATGACGCCAGGAGAGGCGAGCGCCAACAGTGTGTAGATGGCTAGTTTTGCGATGACGTCCTTCGGGAGGGCGCAGCAAAGATCACACGCTCATCATAGGGCGCAGTTTGGGGGCGCTTTACGATGACCGCTGGCAGTGCTCAGTGCGCGGCGCGGCGCCCTCAGCCTGGCGTGCGGCGCCTAGTCGGCTCCCGCTCCAGAAGGCTACGGATGTAGGCGCCGGCCGACGCCGCGATTGTTCGGGTGTTCTCCGGGCGGCGCTGCAGGAGCGCATGCCAACGTGCATCGCCACCGATGTGATCCCATAGCGCCAGTGCGACCGGGAACGACGTCGTCGCGAACAGCTCCGCCTGGACGTCGACAATCCAACCCAGGAGATCTTCCGTCGCCGTTTCGCCCAGCGCATCCACCAATGCTGGATCAACGGCACGCGTCGGTGCAGGAACGGTCAAGCCCCACCAAGGATCAACCAGAACAATATCCAGATCCTCTTCTTCAGAGCTCGACGTCCTGCGACGGTCATCCCGGGTGTCCCAGTCGCTGTCCTTCAGACCGTTCAGATAGCCGCATACGGCCCTCAGGCACCCGGCCAGCTCCGCCCATTCAAGTTGCGCCAACAGAGCCCGATGCTTGTCCTGCTGTGGCTGGTACCAGCCACTCAAGATCATCGGGACCGGAGGCGGCGGCAGACTTCCGCCAGCGTGCCGGCGGAGAATGGCGTGCATGTCGGCCCAGGCGTTGGGCTGCGGGGTCACAAACCCTCGCCGCTTGATACGGTCCAGCAAAGCGTCCTTGGCAGTCTCGAGATCGCTTTTGACGACCTCAAAGCTGCGACCGTCAGTCTTTCGCCCCTCGTGCCGTGTTGGCGCTTTCAAGCGCCCGCCACCCTTCTTCCGAAGGACCTCCCCTACCACGCCCATCAGCTCAGAGGCCTGAGGTTGTGTTTCCCAAAAGTAGATCGAGGGATCGCGGCTGGCGCCGAAATGGCCGCCGGAAGCGGTATCCGCATAGATCGGCCGGCGCAGGTCCAGCGTCCGAATGATGCCGGCCGGCGTCAGGTCAAAGAGTTCCTGTAGCGCCGCGGCGATGATCGGGTCCGCCACCTGCCCTAGACCCCGAGTATCGACCATGACCGAAACAGGCTCCGCCTGTCCGATGGCGTAGGCTAGTTGCACCAGACAGGCGTCAGAGAGGCCCGAAGCCACCACATGGCGCGCCAGATACCGGGCCATGTAGGCACCCGATCGATCGACCTTGGTCGGGTCCTTGCCGGAGAAGGCCCCGCCGCCGTGGGGCGCTGCGCCGCCATAGGTGTCGACGATGATCTTGCGCCCCGTCAGCCCACAGTCTGACTTCGGTCCGCCGATGGTCCAGGCGCCGGCCGGGTTGATGTGAAAACGGGCGTCCCGGCTTCCGAAGACCTCAGCCTCCTCGAGCGCCGGCCCAATCACCTCTGATCGCAGGTATTCCCGGACCGCTCCAATCGAAGCGGTTGCCTCATGCTGCCAGGACAGAACCAGCGCCAGGAGTGTCTCGCGACCGTATCGGCCCTCCCCAATGGTCACCTGGCACTTTCCATCGGCCCGGAGCGGAGAGCCGCCGAGCGCGCGGAGGGCCTCGGCCCGGCGAATGATCGCCTGGGCCGTGTCGAGGGCCCTCGGCATGAGCGCGGTGGTCTCCAACGTTGCGTAGCCAAACATCATCCCCTGATCGCCCGCGCCGATCAGGCCTCCCTGACTGACCGCCCCCGCGATCTCAGCGCTTTGACCATTGAGCCTGAGCTCGATCTCGCAACGTTCGGGGTCGATGTCGTGCTCGGCGCTGCTGTAGCCGGCGCGACCCAGAGCAGCCCGCACCAGTCCCTCGCCCTCCCGGCGGACCTCATCAAGGACACCAGGCGCAGCGCTGAACTCGCCGCTGACGATGACCTTGCCATCAACCAGCATGGTCTCGCAGGCCACTCGCGCTTCCGGATCTCGCCTGATCATGGCGTCCACGAAGGTGTCGGAAATCAGATCACAGACCTTGTCCGGATGCCCGGCCGAGACCGACTCCGAGCTCAGAATATGTGTGTATACCATTGTAGATGTTCCTCTTTAGCCGTTTTGGCGATTGCCAGGGCCGGCAAGTCGGATGGAAATCCGCCCTTTGGTCGTGTCTGGTGGCGTCAGCGCATAAGGATCAGGCGAGGCACGGCATCGCCGCCGATCCAGACGAAAGCGTTTTGATCGAAGTCCGCCGCCAAGGCCTGGGCGGGCTCCAATCCCACCCCGAGGATCAGCAAGCTTCGCTCCGGCGGCCATTGCCCCGTCGGGTCCGCGCCTACGGCCTCAACCCACTCGAGACCCAGCACCTCGGCCCTCGAACGGAGAGCCTCGTGAGCGCGATCGTTGTCCGCTTGAGGGAGCGGCTCGCTTAGGGGGTTCCAGCCCGTCAGAAACGCAGCCGACGCGGCGCCCCGCTCTTCGAAGAGGGCCCGCAGGGCTGGAGAATGCTCATCGACGTGCAGTACGAACTCGGCCCCGACTTCGCAGACACGGTAGTCTGTCAGACGATAGGCGCTCACCAGGTCATCGCGCAGCTCGGTCATCAGCCCTCCTTGATCACGAAGGCCCGACGCTGGCCCGTACCATTGCTCCCCAGAACTAGGGAACCTCATCCGCTTGCGCGAAGCCACCTTGCCCGGGGAGGCAGGTTGGCGTGGGCGTCGGCCCAACTCGTGATGTGACCATAGGGTGGGAAGCCCTCGCAAAGACGTCAAGAGGCGAGGAAGATTCAACGCTGTGAAAGCGGTCGCCCGAAAAAATTCGGGCCTGAGTTTGTTTCGAGTCCTGGAGGAAAAGATATTGTTTGGCCGGGACTCCTAGGATTTTACCGCTGTTGAGATCCCGGCCACAGCTGGTGGGGTAGCGGGTTTCGGTTCCAGGCTGCGGACAAGGGCACAATGCCAGTCAACGCGCAGGTTCGGGGAGCGGCCCTCTTCCAGAAGATCGTGCAGCATGCTGGGCTGCTTGAGAGGTGGTACCGGCAGAGAAGTAAGCGGTCGGGCTGTTGGGAGGGAAGACGCCGTCACGTCGCTAGTCCGGTGCGCGCGTACGAGCATCACAGCGGACCGCGACGTTTGGATGTTCAGCACGATTGATCAGCGTCGTCTCCTCCAGGGTCGCATCCATCGTCCAGTAGTGATGCGGGCCGATATCAAGATACCAGCGTACGGCCCAGGCACCCCGATTGGCCGGGCGGAACTCAGCTTGATAGCCAACATCCTGAATGTGACCGATGAAGGCGTTGAACGCCGCAAGGTCGGGAGCCTGAGCCCTCAGGCAATACCAATGCGGCCACTGCGGCATCGTCTTCGCGAAATGCCATGTCTGGGCTTCGACAAACTTTTGGGCTTCCTGGTTCGTCATGACAGCGACCCCGAAGACCTGGCCCTAGCCCACCACGCGGAGGTTTGGAGACCTCCCGTTGCGGTAGCGCCCAGAAAAGCGCGACCTAGTGGCCGCCTCGACGGTAACGGCGACCAGCCGGTCCCCGCCGCGGCCGGAGCACGGTGACGATTTCTCCGGTCCGGTCACTCCACACGATGCTCAGTCCGCGAAGGCGCTCGCGCTCCGCGCCCAGCCGATCGGCCAGGTCGGCATCGTCGAGGCGATCGCGGGTCATGCGCAACACAGTGCAGCCACCGCCGACGGGCGCTTCGAAGTCCGCGTAGTTCATCAGCGCATCGATGAGACGGTGTGGGACGCCCCGTTGCTGGGTCCGCATGGCCGCATGAGTGGAAAGCACGATGGTCATCTGAGGTCTCCCGTCCTTGTGAAGCCTCACTTTGCAGCAGCCACCCGACAAAATCGGTCGGGAAGCACTCGACGCCGCGACCACCGCAGGTAAGCTTGACGTGTCCAAGCTGGGGGGCGCGATGCGACACGAAAAAGCACAGTCATTACTTCATCTTGCCCGGGTGCTAGCGGGGTCGGCCGAAGGTCTGACCTTGGATGAAATGGCCGAGGTCGCCGGTACTGGCCGTCGAACCGTCGAGCGGATGCGCGACGCACTCGAACAACTCTTTCCGCAGATGGAGGTGATCGAGGATCCGCCGTCGAAACGCTACCGAATGACCTCCGGCCTTGATGGTCTCTTCCAGGCGCCGACGGCCGAGGAGCTGGTGGCGCTCGGCACGACGGCAGAGGCCATGCGCGCGAGCGGCAATCATGACCGGGCGGCCGCGCTAGCCTCGATCGAGACCAAGGTCCGCGCCTCCATGCGCTCGTCGGCCCTGCGCAAACTTGTCCCGGATATGGAAGCCCTGCTTCATGCGGAGACGGTCGCGGTGCATGCCGGACCCCGGCCCTTCGAGGACGAAGCCGTGCTCGCGACCGTTCGCCATGCGGTCAAGGCGATGTGCGGTCTGAAATTTGTCTACGATGGCGGCTCGACGCCGGGTCGGCTGCGGGAGGTCGCGCCCTACGGCTTGATGTTTGGCCGCACCAATTACCTGGTCGCGGCGGAGCTTGGGTCTGACGAGCCGAAATCGTGGCGTCTGGATCGAATCCGCGATCTGGCGCTGATGGACTGCCCGGCCTCTGCGCCTGAACACTTCAGCCTGTCCGCCTTTGCTGGCAAATCATTTGGTGTCTTCCATGGCGATGCAGAAGACGTGGTCCTGCGGGTCAAGCCGCACGGCGCCGCCGACGCCTTGGGTTGGCGCTTCCATTCCAACCAGGAAGTCACCGAACAGTCAGACGGGTAGGTGCTGGTGAGCTTTCGGGCCAGCGGCATGCTCGAGCTGGCGTGGCATCTGTTCACCTGGGCCGACAAGGTGGAGATCGTGGCCCCGCCCAGGCTTCAAGCCTTAATGGTGACGGAGCTTCAGAGCGCGCTGGCCGCCCACCAAGGGACGATGGCTCCGCCAGTCCCGACGTAAACCGCCACGTTGGCGCGACTCGACCGATTCTGTCGGGAACACAGACTAACCTCCACGGAGGCGGCGGATGAATTTGGCGGGGAATCTGGAATGAACCTGATCTTTGGCGTGGCGTGCGATGGTCGCGCCTACCCGGATTTTCCGGGTCTAGGCGCGGGCGTCGTTCATGCCGCCGTGGTCGGGCCTACCGCGCTGGTCAACGTGCTCGAAGTGCAACTGGGCCTAACCGGACCCCGCTGCGCCGAAGCCGTCCGTATTGCAGCCTACGCCGCCAAGCTCCGAGCGGCCCTGCCGGTGAGCGTCAATCCTTTCTACGCGCCATCGTTCGCGCGGGATCCGTGGGCCACCGCGAAGGCCCTACTGGCTTGGCGCGATCAGCTTATAGCCGCCGGCTGGACCGGCGGTGAGATCGGCTCACCGCGCATCGATGACCTGGCGCGGGCTGAAGCCCAGACCCCGCCCTTACCGCCTGGCCCGCCTGACCGGCTGCGCGCGGTTTTGGCGGATCTGGCTGATCGTCCGCCCCTGTCGATCAGAAGCATCACACTCGTGGAGCCCCGCGATCTGCTGACACCGCCGTATCGCCGGCTGATCGATCTAATCGAGGCCTGCGGAGTAGAGATTCAGGACGCTTCGCCGCCTATCGCAGACAGCGGCAACGACCTGCATCGGGTGCAAGTCTTTCTGCGCTCCGGCGTAACCGAGCCGCTGCAAGGTGACGGCGCCTTCACGATAGTCGAAGCCGACACCGCGCTAATGGCGGCCGAGGCCTTGGCAGAATGGCTGGCGGCTGGGTCGGAAGACGATCTGGCGGGCACCGTGGTGCTGTGCGCAGACGGGGACACCGCCCTGCTCGATCGCGCCTTGCAGGCCCGCGGCCTGCCTGCCCTTGGCCAGTCGGCCGCCTCTCCCTGGCGCGGCGCGCTGCAGGTCCTTCCTCTGGCCTTCGCGGCCAACTGGGCGCCATTCAACGCCAAAGCGCTTCTCGACCTGCTGCTGCTGCCCCGTCCTCCCATCGACCGGCGCGCGGCAGGCAAGCTCGCGCGAGCCCTGGCCCGCGAACCCGGCACAGGATCGCCCTCCTGGAAGCGCGCCTGGGCGGATATTGAAGCCGA
>CALRWU020000127.1:0-7744 GCA_943371945.1 Azorhizobium sp. AG788 | reverse complement strand
CCGGCCAGCGACCTGGCTCATGGGTTGGAGGAGGGGGAGGCGGCCGGCGCGGTTGGTTACGGTTTCGTAGGCGATGCAGGTCGCGCCGGATTTCATCAGCGCTTCGGCCTGCGGTTTGTCGGCGGCGAGGTGGAGGTAGGTGAACAGCGTGTGCTTCGGCGTCAGCATGGCGCATTCCTGCGCTTGCGGCTCCTTCACCTTGACGATCATCTCTGCGGTCGCGAACACATCCTCGGCCGTATTCAGGATTTTCGCGCCGCCATCGACATAGGCCGCGTTGGTTGCGCCGAGCCCGAGGCCGGCGCCTGCCTGCACGAAGACCTCGTGGCCTGCGCGCGTCAGCTCCATCACGCTCTCGGGCGTGAGGCCCACGCGATATTCCTGTGTCTTGATCTCTTTCGGAACGCCGATCTTCATGCGGATCTCCACCGTCTGCGGGGATCGTTATGCCAGAATGCAGCGTTTGATCGCCAGAGCATTGCGTGGAGAGTTCTGCCTATTTCCGCCCCTCCGACAGTCGTGAGAGGCAAAATGCATCCAGTCGCACGCTATCTGCGCGGGGGCAGTCCCTGCAGGAAGGCCCGTAGGGTGCGGACCGTCTCGTCGGGCAGTTGTTCCATCGGCAGGTGCCCGCCTTCCGGATAGCTCACGATATAGGCGCCCGGGATCGCGTTCGCGATCGCCTTGGAATCCGATGGCGGGATCAGCGCATCCTTCGCGCCGACCATGACGAGCGTCGGCACGTCGATGCTGGCGAAGTCGGCTTTTGTCCAGGCGCGTGCCGGTTGCGAGCGCTGGGTGAGCAGCACATCGCGATGACCCTGGCCCATGGCGAAGTCGACATAGCGATCGATGGCCTGTTCCGTCACCAGCGTCTCGTCGACATAGGCGGACTTCAGTCCATCGACCGCGAACATGCGCGGGTCAGCCATCTTCATCAGCAGGCGACCGACATCGTTGTTCAGCAGCCCGACGAATGCAGGCGGCCCGCCGCGTGATCCGTCACCGGGCCAGCCCGCTGCGTCGACAAGGACCAGCCCGTCCAGCTTGTCCTGATGCACCATCGCATAGCTGAGCGACACCGCGCCGCCCATCGAGTTCCCGGCCAGCACGAAGTGTTCGACGCCAAGCTTCGCCGCCAACGCATCGACGAGCGCCGCGTTGCCTTCGAGCGAGGCCTGATATCCCGGAGGCGTTTCCGTGAGGCCGTGGCCGGGAAGGTCGATGGCGATGAGGCGGTAGTCATCCTTCAGCCGATCGATCCATGGGCGCCAGGCGTGCACCGACGCGGCAAAGCCATGAACGAGGATGATGACACGACCCTTGCTGCGCCCTTCGTCCGTATAGTGCACATTGACGCCCGGAGACGCGACGAATGTCTGCGACGACGGCAGGCCGTAATCGGCGCGGAGTTCAGGATATGGAATTTCGCGCAGGGCGCAGGCCGAGGCGAGACAGACGACGGCAAGTCCGACGAGAGGCGAATACCAGCGTTTCATCACTTGACCATGCTGCCTGAATCCTCAGCGGTCTACGCGCCTGATACCGAAAGGGATCACCCTATTTGCGTCTGATGCGGCAACGCGGCGCGGCGATGTCTGGCGACGTTGCGGTATCTTGAGGATCGCTGGCTGGACGGTGGGGGAAGGCCGAAATGTCCGAAGTTCATGTTGCGCCCTTGCGCGCGTTCCTTGCGGAACGTTCGGCTGTCTGGCGGCTTGCCGCAGTCGTCGGCGGGAGCTGGGTTATCGCGGCGTCCTCGTGGGTGACCGCACCGATGTATCCGGTGCCGATGACGATGCAGACATTTGCGATCCTGCTTGTGGCGGGGCTCGCGGGCGCGCGCCTTGGCATCGCCATCGTCATGACCTGGCTGGCGCAGGCAGCGCTTGGCCTGCCGTTTCTTGCCGAGGGGTCTGGCGGTCTCGATCCTTTCGCAGGGCCGACTGCGGGGTATCTCGCCGGGTTCGTCATAGCGGTGTTCGTGAGCGGGGCGCTCGCCGAACGGCCCGGTAGGCGAGGTCTGCTGCAAATGCTCGGCGTGTTCCTGCTCGGTCATGCTGTTATTCTTGGGTGCGGCTGGTCGTGGCTGGCGATGATGATCGGTCCACGAGCCGCGTTCGACTCTGGCGTTGCGGCCTTCCTGTTGGGCAGCGTGCTGAAGTCCTTCCTGGCGGCCGCCGTGATCCGTCTTGTCGAGCCGTGGATTCGCTCGCTGAGCCGCTAAGCCGCTTCTGAAGCCGGCGGCTTTGGCGTGTCGAGAAGACCGCGCCGCTCGACCTGATCGGCAACCCAAGCGCTGATCTGTTCATGCCCGAGACCCATCTGCGCCAGCAGGTCGGCAGCGAGCTCGAGGCCGAGGGGTTCAGCACGCGAGATGTGGGCGCGGAAGCCTTCGCTGTTCAGCTTCGTCTGTTCGGCGATATCGGTCGCAACAACAAGACGCGGCTGTGCTGATCCGGGCAGCGGGGCGAGGCTTGCGGCGCCGAGACCACGCACGCCGAGCACGATCGCACGGGCATGGCCGGCGTCGAGGCTTGCCATGAGCTTGTCGTCGCGCGCATCGCCGAACGCCATCGCGTAGCCATCGGATGCGGCCAGAACGAAGCGGTCAGGATCGGAATCGACACCGACATAAGCGATATCGTGATCGCGCAGCGCGTCCGCTGCGAGGCGTCCGATCGGCGTCATGCCGAAAATCAGGACAGGATGCTCTTCTGCAACTTCCTCGGTATCGACGGCGGCGCCCTTCGCTTTTTCGGCAATCTGCTTCGCGATGTGCAAGCCGAGCGATGTCCAGATCGGCGCTGCGATCAGGGTCAGGGCGACGGCCGTGGTGAGGATGCCGGCCCATGGCGTCGGCATTGCGCCGGCGATGGAGGCGATGCCGACTACGACCAGCGTGAACTCGGATCCCTGGCTCAGGAGGAAGCCGAGCTGCGTTGCGCCCGGAACAGCCCACCCGTTCAGGCGGGCGGCCACGAACATCACGGCGGTCTTTACGATCATGATCACCAGAGCGGCGCCCACCACGGCGGGCCAGATCACGGCGAGGGCGGGGAGGTTTACGGCCATGCCGACGCTGACAAAGAAGAGTCCGAGCAGAAGTCCGGCGAAAGGTTTGATCTCGGCCTGCACGACGTGGCGGTAGGGCGTGTCCGACAGCGCCATGCCGGCGAGGAATGCGCCGAGGTTCAGCGACAGGCCGCCGTTAGCGGTCGCGGCGCTGGCGGCCAGCACGATGAACAAGGCGACGACGGTAAAGGTCTCGCGATTGTTGGTCGCCGCGAGCGATTCAAACAGCGGCCGCACCAGAAAACGTCCGGCGAGAATGGCGACGGCGAGCGCCACGATCGCCTTTGCGAGAACGATCAGCGCCTCCATGCCGAGAAGATTTGGCGAGGCGCCGAACGAGGCTGCGTAGGTCAGGATGAAGATGGCGACGATATCCTGCGCGACCAGGACAGCGGTGGCCGATCGCCCCATCGGACAGCCGGGCTGGTTACGGTCGGACAGGATGCGGGCGACGACCGCCGTCGAAGAAAGGGCGAGCGAGACGCCGACCAGAACCGCGACCGGCCACGGAAACCCGAAGGCATAGCCGATAAGGCCGAAGACGAGGCCGCAGAGGATGATCTGCATTGGGGCGAGGCCGATCATGTCGGCGCGGCGAAGGGCGATTTCGCGCAGCGAAAAGTGCAGGCCGATGTCGAACAGCAGGAAGACGACGCCGAGTTCGGCGAGGAAGCGGGACGTATCGTTGTTCTGGACGAGGCTGAAGCCAGACGGGCCGATTACGAGGCCCGCGACCAGGTATCCGACGATCGGACTGAGCCTCGCGGCGCGCGCGGCGAGGGCCGCGGCGAGGCCGGCGCCGAGATAGATGATCGCTGGCTGCAGGGTTTCGACGGCCGTCACGTGCTGCGTCCCTTCCCGATCCTGCCCCGTTCAGCCCCGATTCAAGGCATTAAGCACGGGAGTTTGAGCCTTGAAAACGGAAAGAGCCGCCGCGGGTGTACCGCGACGGCTCCGTTCAGGGGCGGACGAGCCGCCCAAGAGGCAAGACCTGAGACTACAGGGCTTTCTTGATCGTGAAGACCACGCGGTCGTCGAACGCCGTCACGTTGTCGACGTCGGTGCCGATGTAACGCAGGTCGAAGCCGAGACCCATGGCGTTGTAGGTGCCGCCGACGTTGTACGTGGAGTACTGGTCATCGCCGAAGAACACGCCGGCCGTGTCGACCGTTTGCAGGCCAACCGCGCCGGAGAAGCTCAGCTCGGGGCTGACGGTGTAGGCGCCGTTCACTTCGTAGTAGAAGCCGTCGCCGAGTTCGCCGGTGAATTCCGGCGTGTAGTACAGAGCGCCGCCGAGGGTGAATTCCGGGGTGAGGGCGATCGAGGGCTTGGCGTACACTTCGTAGTAGTCGAGTTCAGCGCCGTCGTCCGACGCGCTCGGGTAGAGGTAGCCGATGACGCCGACATCCATGTTCACGCCGCCGACGGCGAATTTGTAGCCGCCGTAGACGTCGAGCTCGAGGTTCGCGCCGCCGGTGCCGAAGTTGATGTTGGACGCCCAGGTGCCGGCGTAGACGCCGCTGGTGCCGAACGTGGCATCAAAGCCGCCCTGAACCGCCGGGCTGCCATCAGATTGCGTGATGCCGCGGAAAGCATAGTCCGTCGTCAGGGCGACGTTGCCGGAGATGGCGACGTCTTGAGCAAACGCAGGTGCGGTGGAGGCCGCGACGAGAGCTCCGAAAACCAGAAGGTTGCGCATTATTCAGACCCTTTTCCCCTCGAATTGAACCGACCCGCAGACGCGGCTTTGCAAGCTCGGGTGCGCTGGGGAACGCAGCCGTCTTGCGGGCCAACATGACGATTTGGGCGGACACACAATAAGTGCTTCAACCAAAGCATTGCGCGGTGCAGCGTACCCGCACAAATTCATGACAGCCCTAGGGTCGCTCGCCCTATGTTTGGGCGCCCCGCAAAGTACGGGTCGCGTGGTAAGCGACAGATTAACGACAGCGGAGGCTGCATTTCATGGAAGAAACCGTCAGGTAGCGAACGAATCAGGCGGGCCTATTGCTGAAATTACGCGGAGAGGCCATCTAGCGGCATGAATTCACCTTCAAATACATCCGGACTGACACAGCTGGGCGCGCATGCCGTAGCGCCGGCATCTCCTGACCAGGCTGTGCTTGAGCGCGTGGCCAATCCGCACCCCGGAACACTGTATCTTTCGCGCTTCACTGCGCCGGAATTCACCTCGCTGTGCCCCGTGACAGGCCAGCCGGACTTTGCTCACCTCGTGATCGACTACGCGCCAGGTGACTGGATCGTGGAGAGCAAGAGCCTCAAGCTCTATCTGACCTCGTTCCGCAATCACGGCGCCTTCCACGAGGACTGCACGGTCGCCATCGGCAAGCGCCTGGCAGACCTGCTGGCGCCGACCTGGCTGCGCATCGCCGGCTACTGGTATCCGCGCGGCGGCATCCCGATCGACGTGTTCTGGCAGACGGGCAAGGCGCCGGAGGCGCTGTGGGTGCCGGATACGGGCGTCGCGAGTTATCGCGGTCGGGGGTAGGGGCGGCGGCGAGGTCGGGGTCATGAACGGCGTTGTGGAGAGCATCTTCCGGCATCCCGTGAAGGGGCTGACGCCTGAAGCGATGAATCATGTGTGGCTGGAGGCGGGCGCGTATTTTCCGGGCGACAGAAACTACGCCATCGAGGTTGGACCTTCGGGGTTCGATGCGGCGGCGCCCAAGCATATCTCGAAGCAGAAGTTCACCGTGCTGGCGCGGTTTCCGTCGCTGGCGCGGGTGAAGACCCGGCTGAATGATGCGACGGGGCGGTTTCATATCGGCGACGCGAGCGGGTTTGGCGTCGAGACGGAGTTGGCGACTGCCGAAGGCCGCGCCGTTCTCGAGCGTTTCCTGCAGGCGTTCCTCGGCGAAGAAGCGACGGGGACGCTGCGCGTGCTGGAGAGCCCGCCTGGCTATCGCTTCATGGACCATCCGCTGGGCTATATCTCGGTGATGAACCTCGCCAGCGTGCGGGCGGTCGAGCAGGCGCTGGGCGTGGCCGTCGACCCGCTGCGCTTTCGCGCCAACGTCTATGTCGATGGGCTGAAGCCCTGGGCCGAGGATGAATGGGTCGCTGGCGCGCGCGTGGGTTTGGGCGAGGCACAGCTGAGCGTGTTCAAGCCGATCGTGCGCTGTGTGGCGACGGATGTGAATCTGGAAACGGGGGAGCGCGATATCGAGATGGTGGCGCAGCTGCGCGCACATTTTGGGCGCGATACGCTGGGCACTTATTTTTCGATCGCCGAGGGTGGCGTCGTGAAGGTGGGGGACGCGCTGACCGTGTAGCGCGGGCTTACCAGTGCGGGGGCGGTGGTTCGTCGCCGGCGTCGGGGCCAATAGCCTGTTCGGCATTGGCGACGCGGTCGGAGAGGCGTTCGACTTCGCGCTTGAGGCGGTCGATGTCCTTCCATTGCGAGGTGATCGTCTCGTTGAGATCCTCGATCGCCTGATCCTGATGGGCGATGCGGGCTTCGAGGGCGTCGAGGCGGGATGTGTCGGTCATGGCGCGATGCTAGCGCAGACCGCTTGCTGACGGAATTACCCAGATCGCGGTCTTGAGGATCTGTGACTGCGATATGTTGCGCGGCTATTGACGGGACCCGGCGCCGACAGACAGTGACGGCGGGCGCAGATCGGCGCCAGGGCATGGTCATGAGCGCATTCGGGTATCCAATCCTGTATAGGTGGCGGCGGTCTGGCGTCGCGATGCTGGGGCTTTTTCTGGCGTCATCCGCAGCCTTTGCGCAGCCAATTTTTGCGCAGATAGGCGCCAAGGCTCTGCTGGATGAAGCGAGCGAGGCGATTACGGCTGGCCGTTATGTCGATGCGCTCGTGGCTTATGCCGGTGCGATTGAAGCATCGCCCGGAGATGTGGGCGCCTATGTGCAGCGCGCCGATCTGTTTGTATCGCTCGGGCATGCCGAGCTGGCGGCGCGCGACTACCGTTCGGCAGTGCGGATCAACCCGGACGACGCGCGGCTGCAGAACGGGCTGTGCCGAAATCTGGCGCTGGCCAATCATGATCTCAGCGGCGCGCTGGCAGCTTGCGAGGCGGCTGTGCGCCTTGCGCCGCGTGATCCGGTGGTGCTGGCGACGCGCGGGTATCTGCAGCTGCGGCGCGGGGCGTGGGCCAAGGCGGAGGCTGATTTTGCGGCAGCGCTGGATCTGGCGCCGGCGTCGCCCGACGAGATGTATGGGCATGGGCTTGCGAAGATCCATCTGGGTCAGGCGCGGTCGGGGCTGGATGAGATGTCGAGCGCGACGCTGGACAGTTCCGGCCTGCCGCTGGAATGGGAGAGCCGTGGCTTCAGCATGACGGGCGATGTCGTGCCGGGTCGGGCGGAGACGCAGGCGGGGCAGGCGCTGGTGGGCGTGGGCGAGCGCATGTTCTTTCTCAATCGCGGCGAAGAGGTCGTGCCACTGGCGGGTGGCTGCGGCGTGGTTGTGACAGGTGCGCCGCAACGCGCGGCGGCTGTCGCGCAACCCTGGAGTGGCGCGTGCCGGTTCGGGCTGGCGCATGGCGAGGACAAGGCGACGGGGGCGCACTTTGTCTATGGGCGCGCGGTTGCGGACGCCGCGATGGTGCAGAAGCTCGGGCTTGCCTATCGGGCTGCGGAAGAAGCCTTGCTGCCATGAGTGTTCACTGCACCTGGCAGGATGTG
>CALRWU020000126.1:0-7858 GCA_943371945.1 Azorhizobium sp. AG788 | reverse complement strand
GCTGCGCCCGCCTGGACGCCATCCATCGAGGAACCGGTCAAGCATCCACCGCTGATGCTCCAGCCGCGACATCACCGGATCAGGCTCAGGCTCCGTGCTGAAAGAGCCGGCGGCGGGCGGCAGCTCATGCGTCTCCCGATAGCCTGAGTCCGCCGCAAGCCATCGGCCGAGATCATAGCCGACAACGAAGGCCTTCGCCCGCATGTGCGCTGCAGCCCGCCGGTTCGACACGCGCAGCTGATCGGGCAGTTCGGCCCACGACTTGGCAGTGGCCGTGACGGCGCCGGTCGCCTTGCGTTCATTGTCAGCGTAGAGCCGCGAGTATTCCTCGTGATAGCGGCGCGCCTGATAGTCGAACGGCTGCTCGAGCATGCCTGCGCCATCGAAGGCCGCGGGCCACGCGCCAAACGACACGACGCGCAGGTTGCAGAGCTTGCCCTCCGCCGTCGCCTGTTTCTCGCGCTCCTCCTGAACGTCGGCAGGCCCGCCAACAAGTCCAGCCCCCTGGCGCACCGGCGGCAGTCCCGCTCCGTGCTGGGCGCAGACAAACAATGGCGCGATGAACAGGCCGTGGCGCAGCGCCATTGCGCGGATTGCGAAGGCAAGGCCCAGCGGTTTGTGATCCTGATCGATTGCCACATACACAGCGCAGATCGGCGCCTTGTCGACGCGCTTCTGCAGGCGCTGGATCAGTCCGTCTGGCCGCGTGTCGGCAAGTCGGAAATCGCCTGAGATGAAGGCGAAGTCGACATGCTTGACCAGTTCTTCATGGCGACCGTTGAAGTCCAGCGCCAGCGATCCCTCCGCTTCGGGGTCGATAACTGTGACCATCATCTTGGCGTCACCCGGCATCACGCAGGTGACGATGAACTCGCGCGCGATCTCCTGCCCGACCTGTCCGAAGCCCACGATCAGAATGTGCTGCACCGGTGCGCCGAGGGCCTGCGCCAGCAGGTAGGGCGGATGGGCAAGCATGACTTGTCGCGCGGCGCCGCCTGCATAGGAGAACGGTGCAAGTCTTGGCGTCGAACGCTGGGTGTTGGCCCGATCGCGACTGAGCCTGTCGCGAATCCACGGATCGCGAATGTGGGCCAGCACGTCGGACTTGGGGCATTCCTGCGCCACGACCTGCGCCGTCTGCCAGGTGTCGGCGTCATCGCCTTCATCGACGACGACACGACGCGCGCGTCTTGCGCTGGCGCGCCGGAGCTGAGCCTTGAGGTCGCCTCGCCGTTCGAAAGTGGCAAGGCGCTGAGCGGTCGGCAGGCGTTCATCGGCCAGGTGGATCGCCCCTTTGCGGAACATGCGGTTGTGGTTGGCCGCGTACTCCATCGCGGCTGGCCCCATGCCGATGATCACGTGGTGCGCGCCCGCGAAGGTGCGGAAGATCATGTCGGCGACGCTTGAGCCGATCGCCAGGGCCAGCAAGCGAATGGCGATGACAATGGACGCGAACACGCCGAGACCGCGCGCCGGCTCAAGCCAGTTCAGCGCCTTGGGGGTAAGCGTGCTGTCGTAATAGATGTCCGACAGCAGCAACACCTTCACGGTGCGAACGACGATATCGGCCGTCTGCCGCGCGTCCTTTGGCGGGCCGAGTTGAACGAGCCATCCCATCGCGGCAAGACCGAGCGCCGCGGCGCCCGATAGAATGGCCATCGTAAGCAGGAGGCGCAGAAACACCTTCCCCCGCCCGCCGACAGGACGTCCACTCACCTCGGCATGAGCGCCAGCCATTCGTGTTCCCCGCTCTCCCGCGCGAGGCGGACGTCGAGACGTTAGGTGCAAATACGAAGCGCGGCAAACACTACAATGTGGCGTAACTGCATGCTAACAAACCGAAACAAAGCGGGGATGCACGTAATGCCGGGGGGCTCTGGCAAGTTCGTCATGGTTTCGGTCGGGCCTGCGGGTCCGTCCTACAGGCCGGACCATGACTATTTTTCGATTTCGCTGCTGGCCGTGTACATGCCGGCAAGCGGCTTCCTGAAGCTATCGCGCTTTGCGCCCGTCGTCTGGGCGTCGGTCACCCATAACGCATTCGATGGCGAGAATGGTCGCAAGCGCCTGCTCGGCCTGTATCCCGGGGCGAGCACTGACCGTCCGAAATTCGCGCGTGACGATCGGGTGACGCTGGTCGACCTGCAGCTGGTGCCGCGTGTCATTGCGCGCGAGGAGCTGGA
Source organism: Azorhizobium sp. AG788 (assembly GCA_943371945.1). GTDB lineage: Bacteria > Pseudomonadota > Alphaproteobacteria > Caulobacterales > Hyphomonadaceae > UBA7672. The sequence goes on along the minus strand of CALRWU020000126.1, from coordinate 5,675 downwards.
CGTCGATTTCACTCTCGCAACGGTTCGTGAGAAAGACTTCCTGGCTGGCGTCCTCAAGACAGCCACCGAGATCGCCGCCTCCCCCGCCGCCGCCTTCGTCAGCCAGATCGTGCCCGGCGCGAAGGGCGCGTCCGACATCGCCAAGAGCGTGACGCAGAGCGCCAACAGCATAAAGGCAAGCATCGACGACCTGCTGGACACCGACAAGGTGAAGTCATTTGGCCGCTACCAGCAAACACTCCGCGCACCGATGTCGAGCGGCACATTCGCGTTTCTCGAGTCGGGTGAAGGCGCACAGAGTCTAACCTTCGATCCGCAGACCAGACTACTCGCCAACAGCAAGGGTCCAATCACCTCGCCTTATGCCGTCGTGCGCCTCATGTGCGAGGCGACACGGCCGGACTGGATGTCGCTGCCTGACCTGGTGCAGGCATGGACCCGCATCCGCGAGACGAGGCTTGCGGGGGGTGATGTAGCGGCGGCGATCGACCATTTTCGGCTCACAGCACAGACCTCTCCCGACCTCACGCCGGCGGACGCCGTGAAACTGACCGCCGCCGTGCAGCAGAAATTTGCCCCAGAACTCGCAGGGCAGGAATCCGCGGAAACTGGCGACATGGGCGACATGGAATCCGCGCTCGGATTCTTCATGCAGGATGATGTGGGGGCGGAGGAGGCGGCGTCGATCGACCTGCCGCCGCATCTCGCGGAGGGACCTTTCCAGAGGTCGTTGCAGATGGCGCTCAGGCACGAGGGCGGCTTCGTCGATCATCCCGCCGATCGCGGCGGGCCGACCAACAGGGGCATAACCCTGTCAACGTTGCGCGCGTATCTGCGCACGAAGACACCTGCGATACCGGATGCCGAATGCACTGCGGCCTCCCTGAGGGAGATCAGCGCAGATCAGGTCGCGGATATCTACTATCGCGGCTATTGGCGGCCAGCACGATGTGTCGACATGCCGAACGAAGCGCTGGCTGCGATATCGTTTGACGCAGCGATCAACCATGGACCCGCACAGGCTATCCGCCTGCTGCAGCAGGGCGCGGGTATGGCGGCGTTCGACTGCGACGGAAAATGGGGACCGCGCACGCGCGCCAGGCTGAAATCCGCAGCGGCCGATTCAGTCGGCCTTGTTGATGGGATGCTGCTGGCGCGCGAGCGCTTCTATCGCCAGATCGTGCGCGATGATCCCTCGCAGGGCATGTTCCTGCGCGGATGGATGAACCGTCTCGCGGGACTCAAGGCTTACGCCACGACGCTGCTGGCCGGAGCCCCGCCGGGCCAGGACACGGAAAGTGCCCTGCTCGACGACACCGGTGAAACGGTTCAATTGCGCGCAGCAGACGCCGACTTTGACGCCTTCGCAAATGGGGAGGGCGACAATGGTTGAGCAATTGCCGTCCGGCCTGCCTGATACACCAGCGGCGCCGAATAAAGTGCGCGATCAGGATCTTCTGCGCACAGAGATCGACGCGCTCTTTCCGATGCTGTGGAAAACGGATTCCAGCTCCCAGCTTTCATCCCTGCTGAACATCATTGCGCGCGCCAAGACGATGGGCCGCGCAGGCTTCGATCTGCTGAAGGACTTCGCCGAACGCTTGCGCCGTGATCGGGCGTTCGACGATCTTTATGTGCTGACTTCGGAAATGAACGCCGATGGTCTCGACACGCCACGAACGCGGCATCTGGAGATCCAGGCGCTGATCGAGCTCGGCGTCTTCGAGACCGCGCTCGACCTTGTCCGCCCGATGCTGGTCGGCAGCGTGACCGATCCGGACCTGGACAAGGCCAGGAATGTGCGGGAGGCCTATGGTCTGGTCGGCCGCATCTACAAACAGATGTTCGTCGAAGCGCGAAAACCCGAACGCCGCACCGAGCCAGAGACCCTGCGCCTCTTCCTGCAGCGATCCTTCAACGCCTACATGAAAGTCTGGTCGGAGCTGCAGACGTCCGAGGCGTCCTATCAGGGCGTCAACGCACTCGCCGTGGCACGCATGGCGCAGTCCGCCAACCTGACCGACACGGATGATGCCGCCGAAGTCACGAACCTGGCCGCGGAGATTCTCCGCGTCATCAAGGAGTCGAAGACCAGCAGCGTCTGGGATGAAAGCTCGCGTGGCGAGGCGCTGATCGCGCTTGGCCGCTTTGATGAAGCGGCGCAGGCCTACGCCGCGTTTGCCGACCATCCCGAAATTGAAGCGTTTGCGCTCGGCGCCTCGTTGCGCCAACTCGAAGAGATCTGGGGCCTGAAGGGAGACGATCCCAACGCAGGCAAGCCGGTGCGCATTCTGAAGACCGCGCTGCTCGCGAAAGTGAACGCCGTCGCCGCATCAAACAAGGAAGCCGGCAAGGCCCCCGCAGCGTTGCAGGCCGAGCGGGTTCGCATGACGCCCCGCGAGATCAAGCTGGCGGACAGTGACCTTGCTGGGATGCCGATGCCCGCACAGGGCGTAACGGGCGCTGCTCCAGAAGCTCTCCAGAAGACCTACGGCATCAACAGCCCGATCGGTCGCAAGGCGATCCGCCGGAAGCTGCAGCTCTCCAGCGCGGTCTGTCGTATCTGTGGTCCGCGCAATGGCGAGATGCAGGGCATGGCGACCGGCTTTGCCATTCGCGGAGACCTTCTGCACGAAAGCTTTGGTCCCGGACCCGTCATCGTCACCAACAACCATGTCATCTCGACGCGTGGCACAATGGGCGCACGCCGGCCGGAGCTGTGCACTGCGGTCTTCATGTCGGACACCGAGGAAGAAGATCAGCCGGTGAAGTTCGAACGCGTGCTGTGGGAATCCGATATCGACGCCCACGACATCACCATCCTGAAGCCCAAAGGCGAACTACCCGCCGGCGCCGTTCCGCTGTCCGAGCTGCTGGACACATCGCTGGGTCCTCGCGCGCAGGATGATAATGGCATCGGGCGTTGCTATGTGATCGGCTTCCCGCTGGCGAAGGAACTGTCGTTCTCGCTGTCCGATAACATCCTGCTCGACCACGACGCCCCCGCCGATTGTGAAGTCGTGAACGCGGACGGAAAGCGTATCTGCAGGGGCGTGCCGCCCAATCCGGTGCGCGTGCATTACCGCACACCGACGATGGAAGGTAACTCGGGCAGCCCCGTTTTTGATGCCGACACCATCACCCTGCTCGGCGTGCATCATGCCGGCGCGCGCGACATGAAACGGCTGAACGGCAAGCCGGGAACCTACGCCGCCAATGAAGGCATCTGGATCGACAGCATCCGCGAAGCCATCGCTGTATCTCTGGCGGCTGGCACGGCAGAGGCAGCAGGCATCGCGCCACACTGGGGCATGGTCGCAACGCCGGCACCAGAAGCCATCGATCCTGGCGACCTTGTCCTTCCCGCGAGCGTCGGGAGGCCAATGGTCGTGCGTGGGCATGCGGGAGATCCCATCCCCGGCGTCTCCGCCTATGCATCGGAGCTTATCTATCCGCCAGGCAGGGCGAAGGATGAAGACCGCCGCGCGGCACAACTTGAAACGGTCATCGGAGTCGATAATCGCACGCGCCTGCTCGACACGCAGATGGCGCCGTGGCGGATGATCTGCGCGATCCGGGCGCGCTGGGGTTCGCGCCTGATGGTTGGCACGGGCTGCTTCATCGGACCCGACACGATCCTGACAGCTGGCCATGTAACGTATGCACGTGAGTTCCAGAAACTCGCGCAGCAGATCGAGGTGATCCCGGGTCTAAGCATTGAGCGTGGCGGCGGTGAAAAGCGGCCTTACGGCTCGGCGATGGCGCGCGCTGTTCATGTCCATGAGAACTGGAAGAACGGCTTCTCCCCCCGCTTCGACGTTTCGATCATCAAGCTGGACAAGCCGATGGGTCAGCAGGTCGGCTGGTTCGGACTGGGCGCCCGACCGCGAGAGGACTTGCTGCTGAACTGGGCGCACGTCACCGGCTATCCGGGCGAGATGAAGGAGGAGCGTCCGGCGGGCGCTCTCGCTGACACGGCGCCGATCCAGGCCGCCCAGCTTTGGCACCATGCCGCGCCGATCGAGGAAATCGAGAACGGCCGCCTGTTTTACAAGACCGACACGACGCCGGGCCAGTCAGGCGCGCCGGTCTACGTCCTCTCCGAAGCGGGACAGTATGGCGCGCCGCAAGTTGTCGGCGTCCATGCTTATGGTTCGCGCTCAACACCGGGCGCGATCGGCCTTGCCAACTCTGGCGTGTGGATCGACGCCGACATGCTGACGAAGATCCTGGCCTGGAGTGCTGTGTGAAGCGACCGACTGCGAAGCTAGACGATGCGGCGGTGAGCCGGATCGCCCAGGTGATCCATGCTGCCATGCGCGCGTGGCAAAGGGCGAACGGGCAGGTTCCTGCCCCGGCATGGGCGCGGGCTCCGAAGTGGATGAAGGAATCGACGGTCCAATCTGTCATCTGGCGCCTCGCCAATCCGCACGCATCCACCTCGGAACAGCACGATCAGTGGCTGATCCAGAAGAAGGCCGATGGCTGGAAACACGGGCGGGTAAAGGATCCCAAGAAGAAGACACACCCGATGATCGTGCCCTACGAGGCATTGCCGGATTTCGAACGGCGCAAGGATGCACTGCTCAACGCGATCGTGGATGCGTTGGCAAAGCCGATGAAGTAGGCGGGACTACTTCCTGGCCTTCGCGGCGGCTTCAACGGCGATGCGTTCCGCGTCGGCCTGGCTGAAGCCAAGTTCGAGCAGCACTTCAACCGTGTGCTCTCCCAGCAGCGGCGGCTCGCGGCGGATGTCCGCGGGCGTGCCGCCGAAATTCACCGGGTGCTGCATGGCCGTGTAGGAAAAGCCGGCCGGGTGCTCGCGCTCGTGGATGAAGCCTGTGGCGCGGAGGTGCGGATCTTCCAGCACTTCCTGCAGCGTGGCGCAGCGAGCCGCGGGAATGTCTGCCTTGCCCAACAGGTCCAGCCATTCATCCGTTGTCTTGGTCGCGGCGACTTCGCCAACGAGCTGGTAAAGCGCGCCGATGTTGGCGGTCCGCGCATTGTAGGTCGAGAAGCGGGGATCGGTTGTCATGACCTCCGGACGGCCGCCAAGCTCGAAGAACGTCACCCACTGCTGATCGCTGTAGGGCATGATGCCGATATAGCCGTCGAGCGTCGGGTACGGCATGCGGTTGATGCTGGACGAGCGCGTGTAGGCCATCTGCGCCAAAGGCGGCTGGAAGGTGTGGCCGTAGAGGTTCTCGACCAGGTTGAACGCTGTGAAGGACTCCAGCATCGGCGCTTCGATGAACTGGCCCTTGCCCGTCGTCGCCTTGGCAAACAGTCCAGCGATGGTGGCGTAGGCCGCGTGCAGACCGGACACCTTGTCGGCCATCAGCGCGGGCATGTAGCGCGGCGGTCCGCCATCGCGCACATGGAACAGGTCGGCGACGCCGGAGCCCGCCTGGATCAGGTCGTCATAGGCAGGCTTGCCCGCATAGGGGCCGTCTGCGCCGTAACCCGCGCAGTGAACGTAGATGATGTCCCCGCGGATTTTCTTCAGGTCGTCATAGCCGAGGCCGAGACGTTTCAGGCCGTCCATGCGGACGTTGGTGAAGAAGACGTCCGACTCCTTCACAAGCCGCCGTAGCGCCTCGATGCCGTCGGGGTTCTTGAGATCGAGCAGGATCGCGCGCTTGTTGCGGTTGCAGCCCATGTAGATCGCGCCCATG
>CALRWU020000125.1:0-7887 GCA_943371945.1 Azorhizobium sp. AG788 | reverse complement strand
GTTCGCAGCGGTGATCCGTGCACGTTGAACGATCTCGCTATCGTCAATCCGGACGCGGCGAAGTCCATCATCGTGCTGGCGCCTGAGGGCGATGATCCCGACGCGCAGGTGATCAAGACGCTGCTGGCGATCACCAACGGGCCAGCGCGGCGGGCCGAGCCTTATGACATCGTCGCGGAGATCCGCGATGGCAGCAATGCAGATCTGGCGCGCACCGTCGGCGGGGCCGAAGTGCAGCTGGTGCTGGCCGACGAGCTAATCTCGCGCATCCTGGTGCAGTCGACGCGGCAATCCGGTTTGAGCGCCGTGTTCTCCGAACTGCTGGGGTTCGAGGGCAGCGAAATCTATACGGCCAAGGCCGACGCTTTGATCGGCATGAAGTTCGGCGAGGCGCTGGGCGCCTTCGATCGCGGCACTCTGATCGGCTTCTGCGACGACAAATCCGTCTATGTGAACCCGGGCATGGACCGGGTCATGAAATCGGGCGAGCGCGTCGTGGTGATCGCCGACGATGTCACCGCCATCCGGGCGCGACCGAAAGAACGCGGCGTGGTGGATTCCACCGTCATGTCGGCGCAGAAGGCCGTCAAGGAAGGGCCGGAGCGCATCCTGATGCTTGGCTGGAACAGGCGCGGCCCGTCGATCGCCTATGAGCTGTCGCGCTTCGTGCTGGACGGATCGTCGCTGCATATCGTGGCGGATTCCCCGCCGCTGGAAGCTGAGGCCACGCGGCTCGACGGGCGCTTCCCCAATCTCGCGATCACGCACCAGCTGAGGGATGCGACGCGGGGCGACGTGCTGAAGTCGCTCGATATCCCGTCCTACGACCACATCATCGTGCTGGGTTACACCGACAGCCTGTCGCCCCAATCGGCGGATACGCGGACCCTGGTGACGCTGTTGCAGATCCGCAAGCTGACGGATGCGGCGGGCAAGTATGTCAACGTCGTCAGCGAGATGGCGGATTCGCGCAACCGGGCGCTGGCCGAAGTGACGCGCGCAGATGATTTCGTGGTAAGCAGCCAGCTGGTAAGCCTCATGCTGGCGCAGGCGTCCGAGAACCGCTTCCTGTCGGCGATCTTCGCCGAACTGCTCGATGAGAGAGGGTCGGAGGTCTATATCCGGCCCGTCGCCGACTATGTGGCGGTCAACCGCCAGGTAAATTTCCACACCATCGTAGAAGCCGCGCGGCGCAGGGGCGAGGTGGCGATCGGCTACAAGCAGGCCGTCACGGATCGCGGAGAGCGCAAGATGGGCGGCGTGGTGATCAATCCGCCCAAGGTCGAGATGCGCACCTACAGGGCAGGCGATGGGATCGTGGTGATCGCGCGGGAGTAGGGAACGGCAAGCGTTGACGAGCGGGCGTCCGGGAATTAAGCGTCCCCAATGACGGGGAACCTCTCGCCTTCTCAGGCCATCGACAAAGCAACCGAGCTCTATGATGCGGCGGTGGCGCGCTTACGCGCGGCGCTTGAAGCATTCGTGACAAAGGGCCAAACGCCCGATCCCGCAGCCCGGATGCGCGGGGACTTCTGCTATCCCGAGCTTCGGCTGGCGTATGACCCGGATGGCCCGGTGCCGCCGCTGTCGCGGGCTTTCGCGAAGCTGTCGGAGGCGGGGCTCTACACCACCACCATCACCCAGCCGAAATTCTTCCGGGATTACTTCCTGGAGCAGCTGGAGCAGATCGCGGCCGACTTCGTCGTCGAACTCGACGTCGTCGTCTCGAAGTCCGAGATCCCCTATCCTTACGTGCTGGAGCACGCGAACACGATCGACGCCGAGGCCCTGCCGCCGGCGGAGTTCGCGCGCTGGTTTCCAACCCCGAGCCTGAGCGATATCGGCGATGAGATCATCGACGCCGAGATCCAGGATGGCGGCATTTTCAATACCGATGGCGTGCGGCCGCTGGCGCTGTTCGATGCCCCGCGTGTCGATTTTTCCCTGCAGCGCCTGAAACACTATTCCGGCACGCCGTTCGAGCATGTGCAGCGCTACATCCTGTTCACGAACTATCATCGCTATGTCGATCACTTCGTCGAATGGTCGATCGAACGGCTGAAGCAGCCGGGTCCGTACAAGAAGCTGTCGGCGCCGGGCGGCATCATCGTTGATGCGAAGACCAAGAATGCGGCGCAGGTCGTGAATGACGGTCCGTGGCGTCGTCACCAGATGCCGGCCTATCACCTGATGGCGGATGATCGCTCGGGCATCACGCTGGTGAACATCGGCGTTGGTCCGTCAAACGCGAAGACGATCACAGACCATCTCGCTGTCCTGAGGCCGGAATGCTGGATCATGGTCGGCCATTGCGGCGGCCTGCGCCACTCGCAGCGCATTGGCGATTATGTCCTGGCGCACGCCTATCTGCGCGACGACCACGTGCTGGACTCGGTTCTGCCGCGTGACATCCCCGTGCCGCCGATCGCGGAAGTGCAGGTGGCCCTGCAGGACGCGGCGGAGAAAGTCACCGGCGAGACGGGCGAACAGCTCAAACAGCGCCTGCGCACGGGCACGGTGGTGACCACCGACGACCGCAACTGGGAGCTGCGTTTCACCGACAGCGCCAAGCGGTTCAACAAGTCGCGCGCCATCGCCATCGACATGGAAAGTGCAACGATCGCCGCCAATGGCTATCGCATGCGCGTGCCCTATGGCGTGCTGCTGTGCGTCTCCGACAAGCCGCTGCATGGCGAGATCAAGCTCGCGGGAGCGGCTAACCGCTTCTACGAGCGGGCCATCGGCGAACACATCCGCATCGGTATTGAGACGCTTGAGAGTCTGGCGCGCGCAGGCGGTGATGCGCTGCACTCGCGGAAGCTGCGCTCGTTCTACGAGCCCCCCTTCCGGTAAGCGACTGCTTCCAGGATCGCCTTCCGGAAGGTCAACGCGATACGCCACGCCGATAACCTTCGAGATTCGAATGTCAGGGGTTTCCCTGATGACCGAATCTCCGGCAGGCTTGCGGGTGTAATCGACAGCTTCGTCAAGGTCACTCATGATGCGCGCCTCTGTCCGGCCATTCATGGCTGAGGACCCCTCATGACTGACACTCCATCGGCGCAGCCAGCCAAGCCTCAGAGTCAGGTGGCCGGGACGGGCGGTGCGATGTCGCCGCCGGGCCTGTCTTGGGCTTTGTTCGAATTTGCGCGCAACCCGTACTTCATGATCGTGGTGACGTACGTCTTCCCTGCGTACTTCGCACAATGGATTATCGGCGATCCCGTGGCCGGACAGGCCGCCGTCGCCGAAGCAACCAAATGGGCGGGGATAATTGGAGCGATCACGGCCCCGTTGCTTGGCGCGATGATGGACCGCGGCGGGTCGCGCAAGCCGATGATGGCGGTGTTCGTAGCTATGCTGGCCGTCAGCGGTTTTGGTTTGTGGTGGTCAATCTCAAGTGCCGTTCCGAGCCCGGCCGATCCCAACATATCCGTGTTTTACCCACCATCGACGGGCCTCGGGGTCACGGGCACGATGTGTTTCCTGGTGCTGGGTTTCGTCGGATACACCTATTCCGAGCTGATGCATAACGCGATGCTGCGCCAGTCGGGCAGGCCAGAATCCCTGTCTCAGATATCAGGCGCCGGCATCGGTCTTGGCCAACTGGCGACGGCGGTTGTCCTTGCTGGCGTCGTTGTCATCGCACTGACCAGTGGCGCGCTTGGCGCCGCGCAGGGTGAGTTTGCCCTGCAGCGCGGCACGGGGCCGTTCGTGGCAATCTGGCTGATCGTGTTCGTCGTTCCGTTCTTCATCTACGTGCCGGACGGGGCGCCCGTCGGCGGCAGCTGGGTCCGGGCGGCGAAGGAGGTGCTGGCCAAAGACGGAAAGTTCGATCCCATTGGCAAGATCGCCGGGATCGTCGCTTACGTGCGTGGGTTGTTCAAGGAATACCCGGAAGCCGCGAAGTATCTGCTGGCATGCCTTATCTTCAAGGACGGCATTACGGCCCTGCTGGCGATCGGCGGGGTGTATTCCGCCGGTGTGCTGGGGTGGGGTGTGGCAGAGGGCGGGCTTTATGGAATCTGGGCGTCGATTTTTGGCGCGATCGGCGGCCTGTGGCTGGCGCCGACACTGGATCGCGCACTGGGCTCGCGCTTGGCGATCATGACTCAGCTGGCGCTACTGTGCGTCGCGTTTCTCATTGCGCTGGGCACTACGAAGGCGTCGATCCTCTATGGCCTGATCCCGGCAGGGCAGGTTGTGCATGGCCTCGGCTTGTTCGACACGCTGGCGGATGTCTTCTACCTCGGCATAATTGCCTTTGTCGCTGCGCTCGCTGCAGCGAACATCGCAGCCAGCCGCCACATGATGGTGTTGCTGGCTCCTAAGGATCGCCTGTCCGAGTTTTTTGGCCTCTTCGCGCTTTCCAGCACTGCAACAGTGTGGATCGGCCCGATGCTGATCGAGGTTTTCACCAACATCTCGAAGGATCAGCGCATCGGCTTCTCGCCCGTGCTCCTCCTTCTGGGCGTTGGTCTCGCTCTGATGTTCGCGCTGAAGAAGACCACTGGCGCAAAAGGCCAGGTGGAATTCAGTGAGGCCGTTCCGCACTGACCCTGAGCGCGGAATACGCTCTGCGTTACCGGGTTGGTTCAGGGGCTGTTCTACGAGTCGAAGTCTGAGGACTAGTTGCCGCCCTTGGCGGTGCCTTCCTTGCCGGTGACGGTGCCCATCACATCGGAGAAGTGTTGCGGCGCATCGCCGACCATCGGGGTGGCGCGGCATTTGTCGACGCATGAGTACGAGTAGGTGCCGCCGGCGCGCACGATGGTGAGGCCATCTTCAGGCTCGCCGCCGACGACCAGCTGGTTGGTGTAGATCGTGTTGCCTGCGCGATCGAGGACGGTGAGGTTGGTGGCGCCGAAGGCTTTGCCCGTGATCAGCAGCGTGCGGGCGTCCGCGACGGAGACGTCGGCGACTGTCGCATTGCCGATGACAACCGAGTTGGCGGGGGAGGCGAGCTTCAGCGTGACGGTCTGGTCGACCTTGACGCTGAACGGATCGGCCGCTGCAGCCGGGGCGAGGGCCACAAAAAAAGCGACGGCGGCGAAAATTTTCTTCGACATGCATGTCGCTCCCTGCGGGCCAGTGAGCCGAGACTAGGGAGCAAGCCTGAATCAATGGCTAAAACGCGGGTCCGCGGCTGCGTATGACTCGCGCGCGCGATTCCTTAGTATGGGGGCGGGGCGAGAAGACGCGAGTCTTAGCAGTCTGTTCAAAGTATTGAACGCCGTCTCAACAAACGTAGTTAAGCAGCTGTGAACGCGAATACATGCAAATTCATCGTCTGCTTTACGCGATATCAATGCAGTGCATGTAGAACTCAACATACCTACTGCGGGTGATGGTACTGCGCCGTGGGGACATAAAAGCCATGCATAGCGGAGAAGCAAACATGAAAAACGTGATGAAATTCCTGAAAGACAAATCCGGCGCGACCGCGATCGAATACGGCCTGATCGCCGCTCTGATCGCCGTTGCCGTCATCGGCGGCGTCACCACGCTTGGCTCGAACGCCAACGCGACCTTCGAAAAAGTCGGCGCCGAAATGGTCGCCGCTTCGTAATCCGCGGCCGGCGCGTAAGCCGGCCAGGACTACCAAGAGTTGAAAGCCGCGGACCCTCGGTCCGCGGCTTTTTTCTTTTGCGAATACTTGTTGTGGTCAAGAATTCCTTCAGCGAATTCTGTCAACTTACTCGCATAACAAGACAAGATGGGTGGATGGATGATCACGTCGCTGCTCTGCCTGGCGTTTCCGCTCCTGCTGATCTACGCCGCCTGGCATGACGTCTCCACGATGACGATTCCGAACTGGGTGTCGATCACGCTCGCGGCGGTCTTCGTGCCAGCCGCCTTCGCCGCTGGCCTCTCTGCCGAACAGATCGGCTGGCACCTCATGTTCGGCGCGGCTGTGCTGATCGGTTGCGCGGTGCTGTTCTATCTCAACGTGTTCGGCGGCGGCGACGCCAAGGTCATCGCGGCGGCTTCGCTCTGGACGGGCCTCGGCGCCAGCGCGCCGTTCGTCTTTGGCATGGCGATCGCGGGCGGCGCGCTCGCGGGCCTGCTGATCGTGCTGCGCCGTATGCAGATCAAGTCCGACAAGCCTTGGCTCTCGCGCCTGCTGTCGCCGGAGGAGGGCGCCCCCTACGCCGTAGCGATTGCGATTGGCGCGCTGTTGGCGGCGCCGGCCTCTCCCGTGCTGGCGGCTGGCATGGCGGGCATCGCGGCCTGACGCTGAAACGCGCGCAAAACCCGGCGACCAGCTGCAAAGGTTAACGAAATTGGCTGTTCGTTAATGCGCTGGCGCCTCGCGCTTTAACTCTCCCTTAGAGCCCACGTGGAAGTCTGCCGGTCTTAAGATCGGGCCCATCAGGCCTGGTGGGGACTGACGGAGGGCTTCATGTCGCCTGTGCGACTGATCATTCTTCTGGTGGCTGCAGGTGCGGCGATCGGGGCCGTGTTCCTTGTGCGTTCGGTGCAAGCGCCGAGCCAGGCCGCTGCCAGCGAGACGGCCGCTGTCGTGGCGCAACCCGTTGAAGAGCCGAAAAAACTCATCCTCGTCGCCAACACGGCGATCCCGGTTGGCAAGTTCGTCGCGCTCGACGACCTGCGCTGGCAGGAATGGCCGGCTGACGCGCCGACGGACGCCTTCCTGGATAAAGAAAAAGCCCCCGACGCCCTCGAGAAGATGGTCGGCGCCGTTGCGCGGCAGGATCTCGTCAACGGCGAGCCGGTGACGATCACCAAGCTGGTGCATCCCGGCACGTCGGGCTTCATGTCGGTGATGATGACGCCGGGCATGCGCGCTGTTTCGGTGCAGATCGAGGCGGAGACGGCGGCAGGCGGCTTCATCCAGCCCAATGACCGCGTCGATGTCATCGTGACGCGCGAAGTGCAGGACAAGAATGGTGGCGGCGGCAACGCGCTGCAGGGCATCCGGTCGGATGTCATCCTCTCGAACGTCCGCGTGCTCGCGATCGACGCAACCTATGGCGCACCGCTGGTCGAGAGCGAAGGCGAGACCAAGGCCGGGCAGGGCGCCGCGATCATCGGATCGCGCGCAACGCTGGAACTGAGCGAGCGTGACACCACGCTGCTGAACACCGCGCGCAAGGCCGGAGACATTTCGCTGACCTTGCGCTCAATCGCCGATATCGCAGCCCCCTCGGGCGCCACGGGCCAGGGCCGCGTCTATCGCGATGGCGTGGCGCAGGATTCTGAAGGCGTGAAAGTCTTCCGCTACGGGAACGAAACCGTCGCTTCGGCGACGGCAGGTTGAGGAAAGCCATGTCAGCCAACCGCAACGTCCTGCTCCTGAGCCTCGCAGCCGCCCTCTCATTGACGGCGACGGCGACCGCGCAGCAGCCTTCAACGGGTCTCGCAGGAGATCCGGTGAAACGCGTCACCCTGCCGGAAGCGACGGCTCCGGATTCGACCGAAGTGCTCACGCTCACGGTCAACAAATCTTACATGCTGGAATTCGATGCTGACATCGATGATGTGATCATCGCCAACGACAAGATCGCGAACGTCGTTGCACGTGATCGCCGCCGCGTCGCCGTGATGGGCGTGTCGCCGGGCGAGAGCAATATCGTGTTCCTCGACCGCTCGGGTCGCAAGATCAAGACGCTGGAAATCTCGGTGACGGATGGCGTCGCGGGCATGGACCAGCTGCGCGGCCTCATCAAGCGCCACATTCCCGGATCTAAAGTGCAGGTTGAATCGGTCAACGGCCGCATCATCCTCGCGGGCTCCGTTCCGAACCTCTCCGGGTCCGATCGCGTCCTGCAACTGGCGCGTACCTACGCCAAGGACGACGCCAGCGTCATCAACATGATGTCGATCGACGGCAAGGACCAGGTGACGCTGAAAGTGCGCGTCGTC
>CALRWU020000124.1:0-7891 GCA_943371945.1 Azorhizobium sp. AG788 | reverse complement strand
TCGTTGCGGCTGATCGCGATGTCTTCGAGACGCTTGAATTCAGTCCGGTCTGCATTGCGCGCGACGCTGAAGGTCAGCGACGACTTCCATTCCGGAATGTCCTGCCGAAGGGAGAAGACATAGCCCCAGTCGCGGTTGCCGACACTGAGCGGCGGCGGACCGCCATTTGAGCTCCCGCTGCGGGGGGCTGGCGAGCTGTTGTCACCCGAGGAGAAGGAGCGCGTTTCGCCAGTCAGCGGGTCGTGGACGCGGGTGTGCTGATAGACGCCCGACAGGCGCAACTCGGTGCTGGGCAATCCGAAATCGTCCAGCGGCAGTGTGCCGCGAAATTCGACGCCATCGCGGACGCCATTGCCGATATTGCCATAGGCGTCATTGGTGCCGATCACGACCAGATCGCGGACGTCCTGCACCGCGTCGTGAAACAGGCCGAGCGTGTAGGCGCCCTTCTTGCCAAAGCGGTGGTCCCACTCCAGCCGTACCTTCCAGGCCTTCTCTGGCTCAAGATCCGGATTGCCTACGATCGTCGTGGCGTCGATCGAGTTGAATGAGGAGGCGAACTCCGCGAAGTCGAGCTGCGCGATGTCGCGTTTGACGCTCGCGCGGATGTCGTTGGCCGGGTCGAGTTCCCAGGACGCAGTCAGGTGCAGTTTCGGGTAGGTGAATTCCCGCTGCTTCTCCGCGTCGCCTGTCTGCGCAATGCGTGAAGCTTCGAAAGACACCTCGCTCGTCAGCGAAACAACGTCAGAGAGCGCCCAAACGTCCCTGACAAAAGCCTCGCCGCGCGTTTCCTCAACCCGGGTATCGGCAACGTTAAAGACCACGGGCACGGGGAGCCCGCCGGGCGCCTGATTGGTCAGGCCGAGGCTCGTTTCACGAAAATTGAAGGCGCCCTCGCCGCCAAACTCCAGGGTATGCGCGTCGCTGACATGCCAGGTTGCAACTGTACGCCCAACGGTTTCGCCAGTGTGTGTGTGCGTGTTCAGGACTTCAGTGTTTGAGGGCGCGCCACCGAGATAGGTGGTTAGCATCTGTGCCATGTCGATCGTGGACGTCGAGGCCAGGGCGATAGCCTTGATGCGGAATGCATCAGAGAAGGTGTGCTCCCAATCGCCGCCGAGTTCCTCGCGGTGGTAGATGGGATAGTCCGCGCGGCCGTAGGTCTGCTTCAGCAGCGTGTCATCCGGCGCGTAGACCGCCGAGCCAATGCCGGTGGAGTTTTCGGTCGGAAAATACAGGGCGTTCAGGTTGATCCGGTCCTGCGCCGTCGCGCGCCATCGGAGGTTTGCGGCCAGCTGCAGGCTTATGTTGTTCGATTGCGAGTATTGCTGGCGGTATTGGGTGAGGTCTCCATTGGGGGCATAGACACCTTCGTAGGCGACGGTGCGGCCGCGAATGTTTGGCCCCTGCAGGTCGAGAGCGAGCTCGAGATTTTCGGCGAGACTGAGCGTCTTCGAGAGCTGGAGTGTGTAGCCAAGGCGATTTGAGTATTCGAGCTGACGAACGCCGAGAATGTAACTGGTCGGCATTGAGAGGCCGGAGCTGGGTTTGAGCACCACATTGGCGATGCGGGATTGCCCGCTCGCATCTGATGATCCTCCGCCGGAGATGATCTCCACCCGGAGCACCGAGGTCGCGGGGATGCGCTTGAGCTGCTCGGAAATGGTGGCCTTCGAACTCGGACGCTCGCCGTTGACGAGAACATTGCCGCCTGTCGCGCCGAAGCCGCGGCGGTCGTCCCCGTCATTGATCTCGAAGCCCGGCAGCCGGGCGACCATGTCGGCGGCTGACAGCGGATTGTAGCGGGCGAAGAAATCGGCCGCGAATGCTTGCGGGCCGGTGTTCCCGGCCTGGGGCGCCAGGCTTTCGACGTCCCCGGCATCCGGCGTGTCGGCTTGCTGCGCCTGCGAGGGAAAGGCGAGGAGCCCTGACAGGACAATGGGACCCAGGGTGGCCAGGACCTTTGATCCCACCATCCCGCGCTTCTCCATGAGCTGCGGCCTTGTCATCCGAACCGTCTCTCGACTCTACCCCGATGCAGGTTGCTGTAGGCTTTCAGTTCCCCGGGTCAACGGACCGACTGACGCGGGCCTGACCGACCTCGCCGCCCGCTCGTGCATTGGGCGCTGAGCAGGGCCCGGACCTATCAAATGCGTGAGGTGACAGGAGGGGCCTTTGAGGGGCGGGTGGTCGCGGTTAGTGTCTGCAAAAGACAAAAGACCACCGGAGGAAATCGATGCCCGCGGACACAGCGAATTTGCCGCCATTCCGTCCCTTGCCCTACCGGGGGCCGGACATTGAGGTGCGTCGGGGCGAGAATGGCGCGGTCTATCTGACCTCCCGCTCCCCGATGGGGGCGCAGCCTCGGTCGATCCCGCATGCGCTGGACGATCGGGCGGCGATCCATCCGGAGCGGGCGTGGCTGAAACAGCGGCTGCCCAATCCCAATCCGGCAGGACCGGGGCAGGCAGGACTGGGGCCGTGGCGCGAGGTGACGTACGGCGAGGCGGCGAAGATCACGCGGTCGCTGGCGCAGGCGCTGCTGGATCGCGGGCTAGGGCCGGATGCGCCGCTGCTGATCCTGTCAGGCAATTCCATCGAGCATGCGCTGATGTCGCTCGCGGCGCAGCGGATATCGGCGCCGGCGACGCCGATCTCGCAGGCGTACTCAATCATGTCGTCGGATTTTGCGAAGCTGAAGCACTGCTTCGAGGCGGTGAAGCCGAAGGCGATCTTCGTGCAGACGATGGACCCGTTCCGCAAGGCGCTGGCGACGTTGCCGCTGGCCGGGGTTGCGGTGATTTCGGCGGATGGATCGGAAGGCTCCGAGGCGTTCGCGAAGCTGGCGGAGACGCCGGTGAGCGATCTGGTCGACAAGGCGATGGACTGGATCGGGCCGGACACGGTCGGCAAATACCTGTTCACGTCGGGCTCGACCGGCATGCCGAAACCGGCGCCGCAGAGCCAGGGCCAGATGACGGCGCAGATCGGCGCGCGTGGCGGCATCGAGCTGCCGCCGGAAGACCCCGATGAAATCGGGATGGCGCTCGACTGGATGCCGTGGAGCCATATCTCGGGCGGCAATGTGAACTTCAACAACGTGCTGTCGCTGGGCGGCACGTTCCACATTGACGATGGCCGGCCGATGCCGGGCCTGTTCCAGACGACGATCCTGAATCTCAAGGAGGTGCGGCCGCAGTCGTTCGGGTCTGCGCCGATTGCGTTCGGCATGCTGGCCGAGGCGATGGAGGCGGATGTCGAGCTGCGCGACGCGGTGTTCTCGCGCATGAAGGCGTTCATCTATGGCGGAGCGACGTTGTCGGACGATCTTTATGAGCGGCTGCAGAAGCTGTCGATTGCGGCGACGGGCATGCGGATTCCGCTGCTGACCATGTATGGCGCAACCGAGACGCAGGGCGTGACGATGACGCACTGGATTCTCGAGCGGGTGGGCATGGTGGGCGTGCCGCTGCCGGGGACGACGCTGAAGCTTGCGCCGGTGGGCGCCAAGCTGGAAGTGCGCGTGAAGGGGCCGACGGTGATGCGCGGCTATCTCAACATGCCCGAGAAGAACGCGCAGGTGTTCGACGAGGAGGGCTTCTACTGCCTTGGCGATGCGGCGCGGTTCGAGGACCCGGAGCATCCGGAGAAGGGCCTGGTGTTCGACGGGCGCGTGACGGAGGACTTCAAGCTGGACAGCGGGACGTGGGTGTCGGTGGGCACGTTGCGTCCGGACATTGTCGCGGCATGCGCGCCGCTGGTGTTCGATGCCGTCGTGTGCGGGCAGGACAAGAAGTTCATCGGCGCGCTGTTGTGGCCATCGCAGGCAGCGATGGCGGCGGCGGTGCAGGCGGCAGGCGGTGATGCGGCCAAGGCGTTCGGCGCGATCACGGCGCAGGTGGCGGAGAAGCTGAAGGCGTTCAATGCGACGGCCGGCGGATCTTCGCGCAAGGTCGGGCGGTTCAGGATGCTGACAACGCCGCCATCCCTCGACGCAGGAGAGATCACCGACAAGGGCTATGTGAACCAGCGCGCGACACAGGACGCTCGAGCGGCGGAAGTGGCGTCGCTGTTTGGCGCTGAGGCTGGGCCGGGGGTGGTGCAGGTTTAGGGGTAAGCCCCGCGCTCGTGCTTCGACGGACGGCCTGCTTTGCATGCCTGCTCAGCATGAGCGCTACTTTGGCGGCGCACACGAAGCGCTCATCCTGAGCAGCGCACGAAGTGCGCGTCCGTCGAAGGACGAGCGCGGGCTCACAAGCGCCGCCACGTCATGGCTCGACACGATCGCCGCGCTGTGCTGGATGACGTGCGCGGAAACCTTCGGAGCCCATCATGTCTGTCCTCAGTGTCGAACGTCCGGATTTCATGGCGGAGGAAGACATCCGCATGTTCGAGGACTCGGTGATCAAGTTCTTCGACCAGCACGCCCCCACAGAGCGCGTGGAGAAGTGGCGCAAGGACAAAGTCGTCGAGCGGGCGATGTGGACGGAGGCGGCGGAGGCGGGGCTTCTGGGGCTGTCGACGCCAGAAGAATATGGCGGCATGGGCGGCGACTACCGGCACGAGGTCGTGCTGATGGAGCAGCTGGGGCTGAAGGGCGTCGATGGCTTCGGCGCCTCGCTGCACAATGCGATCGTGATGCCCTACATCGTTCACTACGGCACCGAGGAACAGAAGAAACGCTGGCTGCCGCGCATGGCGTCGGGCGAGCTGATTTCGGCGATCGCGATGACGGAGCCGGGCGCGGGGTCGGACCTGCAGGGGATCAAGACCACGGCGAAGAAATCCGGCAATGGCTATGTCATCAACGGATCGAAGACGTTCATCACCAACGGGCAGACGGCGAACCTGATCTGCGTTGTCGCCAAGACCGATCCGACGCAGGGCGCCAAGGGCACGTCGCTGCTGTTCGTGGAGACAGACGAGGTCGAAGGTTTCGAGCGCGGGCGCAATCTCAAGAAGCTGGGCCAGGACGCGCAGGATACCTCCGAGCTGTTCTTCAACGACGTGAAGATTCCGGCGGACAACCTGCTCGGCAATGAAGAGGGCAAGGGCTTCATCCAGCTGATGGGTCAGTTGCCGCAGGAGCGGCTCAACATCGCGGTGCAGGGCATTGCGGCGATCGAGCGGGCGCTGGAGCTGACCATCGCCTACGTGAAGGAGCGCAAGGCGTTCGGCAAGGCCGTGATGGATTTCCAGAACACGCAGTTCGTGCTGGCCGAGTGCAAGACCGAGGCGACGGTGGCGCGTGTGTTCGTCAATCACTGCATCGGCGTGCACCTGCAGGGCAAACTGGATGCGGCGACGGCGTCTATGGCGAAATACTGGGTGTCGGATCTCGAGAACAAGATCATCGACCGCTGCCTGCAGCTGTTTGGCGGCTATGGCTTCATGGACGAGTATCCGATCAGCCGCATGTATCGTGACAGCCGCATCCAGCGCATCTATGGCGGCACGAACGAGATCATGAAGATCCTGATCGCAAGGACGCTGTAGTGCCGTGAGCGAGCCCACCGTCGACACGCTGAGTCTGAGGCGCATCAAGCGGCTCCTGCTCGACAGCGGTGCGACGTCTTCTTTCGCTGATCTGTGGTGTGGCTACGCTCGACCGTCGCTCGAGTTTCGCTATGACGGCGCCGATGAGTGCGATGAGACCGAACTAGGGGCCACAAAACTGGGTGGTGTTCCGGATCTTGAGGCTGGAGCCGCCTGGCCGACACGACCAGCCTACGACCCCGAATGCCTGACAATGCATAGCCCTGGGATAGCGCGCGCTCCTCATCCGCTGGGCTTTCTCGCGCAGATCAATCTTGCCGACGTCAGTGCGGCTGGTGGCTGCGGCCTGATACTTCCCGACAGAGGGTTATTGCAGGTGTTTTACGATACCGAAGTTCAACCGTGGGGCCGGGATTTTGGGGATCGTATCGGAACAGTCGTTCGCTATGTGAAACCGGGTTCCAGCATTTCACGCGCAGTCGTGCCAGCCAGTGCCGGCGACTGGTCACTCGTCGATCCGGCCGCGCAAGTCAGACTGTTTTCCGGAACGTCGCTTCCTCATCGAGCTTGGTTGCATGCCAAAGCAACCGAAAGCCTTGGCTGGACGGAGGATGGCTTCTACGAGGAACTGGATGAGGTGGATGAAGAGGTCTTTGAATCACTCACCTGTCCGCGGCATGTAATGGGCGGTTGGCCTGCGCTGGAACAATCGCCAATCGAAGAGCAGTGCGAGTTTGTGACAGGCGGCCCCAAGCGCGTCAAAATGAGTGAGCTCAGTGATGAGCATTGGAAAATTCTCAGAGAAAAGGCGAAGAGCTGGCGGCAGTTATTCCAGTTCGGTGGCGACGAAGACGCTCTCCAGTGGACAGGGGGGCGTACCGACGTGCACTTGTACATGATGATGCGAGAGCAGGAGGTGGCCGCTCTCAGCTTTGACAAAGCGCATACTGTGTTTCAGTGCACTTAGGGGGCTAGATGGAACAGGCAGCAGATTTCCTGGCTGAGACGCAGGCGCTGGCGGGGTTGCTGGCGCCGCTGTCGGACGACGCGTTCGATGAAGCGACGCAGTTCAAGGGCTGGACGCTCAACGATGTGATCCGCCACCTGCATTTCTGGAATCGCGCGGCGGGGCTGCAGCTGACGGACGAGGCGGAGCTGGTGCGGCTGCTGGGCGCGATTGCGGGCAAGGGCGGCATGCGCGCTGTAGAGCGTGAGGTCGTGCGGGAGTCCGGGCAGGCGCTGCGCGGGGTGTGGCTGAACACGGCAGGCGAGATCGCGGACCTTTATGCGACGGCCGATCCGAAGGCGCGTTTGAAATGGGCGGGGCCGGACATGAGCGCACGCTCCTCGATCACCGCGCGGCTGATGGAGACATGGGCGCACGGGCAGGAGGTGTATGATCACCTCGGCGTGGAGCGCGTGGATGCTGACCGGATAAAGAACATCGCGCACCTTGGCGTGTCGACCTTCGGATGGACGTATCTGGTGCGGAAGATGGCGGTTCCGACTGTCATGCCGCGTGTGGAGCTGACGGCGCCGTCGGGCGAGGTGTGGAGCTGGGGCGAGGTGGGCGAGAATTCGGTCACCGGTTCGGCGAGCGAGTTCTGCCAGGTGGTGACGCAGGTGCGCAACGTGGCGGATACCTCGCTGGTGGTGCGTGGGCCTGTCGCGACCGCGTGGATGGGCATGGCGCAGTGCTTTGCCGGCGCCGCAGAGCCGCCACCGGCGCCGGGCACGCGGTATCGCAAGGTTCGGGCGGCTTAACGTGACCGTGCTGAATGCCATCGAGCAGAAGATGGTCGATGGCATCGCGGAGCATGGCTGGTATGGCATGCACGTCATGGCCGAAGGCGATTTTCCGGGGTTCTCCTATTCAATCGGATTCTGGGAGAGCATCGCAGCGCCTGAATTTCTGATCTATGGTCTGTCGCGAGAGCTGACCCATAGTATGCTTTGGGAGATCTTTCGGCAGCTGAAAGCAGGACGGACGCTTACAGATGGCGGACGGATCAGCGGCTTGCTTGAAGGTTTCGACTGCATCGCTCGACCCGTCCACATGTCCCATTTTGACGAGCACGTGAGTTCGGCGCTCTGGTATCGGCGTCGCAAACTTGGAAGTTCAGGCGGCTTGGAAGTCTGGCAGATGTTCTGGCCGGGCACGCGGCAAGGGCTTTTCCCTTGGGAGCCGGGTTGTGCAACGCAAGTGATAGATCATCAGCCTCTGCTTTATCTGCCCAAGGAAACTGGTCTCGCCTGACGTATCCGAAGTTATCCTTCCATCGCCGCGCAACTGCTCGCTCGCCGCCAGCGCCGTGCACGCGCTGTTGTAAGGTGCGGGGACGGTGAGAGAGTGACCCCCACCTGACCTCCCCCTGTCAGGGGGAGGGACCAGCGA
>CALRWU020000123.1:0-7957 GCA_943371945.1 Azorhizobium sp. AG788 | reverse complement strand
TGCCAGGAAGCAGAAAGGCTCATCATCCAGGTTGAAGATACAGGTCCTGGAATGTCCGCTGACGTGGCTGCCCGCTTGTTCTCCCGATTCGTGCAGGCGGACGGAATGATCGCGCAGCGCTACGGTGGATCCGGATTGGGGTTGTCAATCTGTCGGGAACTGGCGCAGCTCATGGGAGGTGATCTCTCGGTAAGCACCGAGCCTGGCTTTGGAACGCGCTTTCAGTTTGTGATGCCGGGCAAGCGCGTGGAAGCGCGTCCGGCGTCGCAGGATATCGCGCAATCCACTGATTCAGGTGAAAGCCTACGCGCGTTTGGGGCAATTCTTGTCGTGGACGATCACGAGGTAAACCGTGAAGTGGCCAGGCAGATGCTGGCTGGCCTCAACGCTGAACTTGTCTTTGCCTCCAGCGGCGAGGAGGCGCTCAATGTGTGGCAGAAGCGCGAGCTCCATTTGATACTGATGGATATGCGAATGCCCGGAATCGGAGGGCTTGAAGCAACGCGGCGTCTTCGCGCCAGCGAGGCGGCTGCGGGAAGGCCACGTACGCGGATCATGATCCTGTCTGCTGATGCGTCTTCAGCTGATCGACAAGCCTCGCTGCTCGCCGGAGCCGACCATCATCTGTCAAAGCCTGTTCGCCCGGCGTCGCTGCTTGCGGCAATCGTCGGGGTGGCTGATCAATGATGCATTGGACTGTGAACCGGCAAGGCGGCCAGACGCCGCTGGGCGGGCTGGAAAATCGACTCAGCGGGAAGCGGAGGGGCATCCTCTGACGCCTGTCCACAAGCGTTGATCCTGTCGCGCAGCAATACCTGCCTCGCAGAGCCTCGGCGGTAGCTGGGGCGGCTCACTGAGCTTGCATGATTCAATTCAAGCTATCCGTTCGACTCGTCCGAAGAGCCAGGTGTCGTTCGCACATGACGACATGCCAAACGACAATCGAACCTCGAACGGGTCATCGACTGGCCGCAGACTGGTAGAAGGGACGCGTCACTTCAATTGGTTTCGCGCAGCCTCGACTCATTCGACCAAGTATGGCGTTCAATGCTCAGATCCGAGGTCGACTTGAAGAGCGGGAATGATCTTGCGATCCCCGGTTGAATGCATGGTGACCGCGTTTGCGGAGCACGCGCGCCTTCAAAAGATTTGTTCGATTTCGAACGGACGCTTTGTTAATGATGTGGCATGAAATCTTTACGCTCCACACGGAGCAACAAAATGACTTCCGCCAATTCCATACCAGACGCGATGCATCGTTATGCGGTAGCGATTCAGGTGCTGGAGGGCATGACGCGCTATCTTGCTGATGCATCTGTTGTGGTGGAGAGGTGTGCCGATCTTTTGAAATCCCCGCAGCGCATCGGCGATGAGAAGGATTCACTTCGCGGCACACTGTGGTTCACCACCGCTGATCTGAATGGCATTTTGGCGCAATGGCGGGTCTGCGTGGCTGACGCATGGACAGCCTGGAATGATTTGCCAGGTCCTGAGCAAGCCAAGGTCGAGCCGCCGCGATTCGCGTTGATCCTGCGTGACAGTGACTTCTTCCGGCACCGTTAGCTGGGGGCCGGATGATGAGTGTTAGCTCACCTGACAGACTTCCTGCTTCCTTCCGTTCTGCCTTTGTCAGAGGCGCGACTGGATTCGGCGGTAAACATCAAAATGCGAGGCTGTAGTGTTGATGCAGGAAAATGGTTTTGCGACAGCCGCAACCGGCACACTGATCGGGGTGATTGCAATTGTCGTGGAAGAACTGGACGTGGCGGGAGCGCTATCGCGCTCCCGCGTGACCCAGCGCCTTGAGGCATTCCTGCTGAACAATGCTCAAGGCAGCGGCGATTCTGAGAGGCCAAACGCGTGGCTCGAGAAGGAGATCATCGGTGGTCTCCTGGAGATACTCGCGCCGCCGTCTGCGCAGGCTTTCAAGCTTGCAGTCATCGCGGGAACGGATGTCGAAGCGCCGCAGGGCGATCAAACATGAGCGAAGCCGCGCTTTTCGGGCGCCATGCGACACAAGCGGTCTGCCCGGCGCTGTTGTTCGATATCGAACAGACAGAATAGCAGGCCGTAAATAGCTGTTCGCCTGTCACCGGCCCGCCCCCCAACCCAGGGTCGGCGGCAGGCGGGGCGCTGGGCAACCGGCGCCCCGTTGCGCTCGATTGGCGCCTTCTGAGCGATGCCGGAAGCAAAGGTAAAAGCTAGTTGTCAACGATGTCGCTCGACCAGGAGATTCGGAATCTGACAGGGATCGGAACCTGGGAATGGGATATCGAGAAGCAGTCGATGTTGTGGTCTTCGGAGGCCTACGCGATTTTCGAGATTGATCCCGAGAGCCCTGTAGCTCCATCGGACATGCCGAGGTTGCGAAGCGGCGCGGCGAATGGTGATGAAACAGAGACGCTTCGCGAAGCGCTCCGCTCAGGCACGCCGTGGACAATAATCCATCCTGCGCTCACCGCCCGCGGTCGCGATATCTGGATCCGATCGACTGGCCGAGTGGAGCGCGTTGATGGCCGATCAGTCCGCATCCATGGCCTGTTCCAGGATGTGACCAACGAACAGAGTGCTAAGGCAGAGCTCGAACGCAGCAGACTGCTACTCGAGGAGCTTTCTGCCCTCTCTGGCATCGGTGGATGGGAGTACGACCCCGAGAGCAACCGTGTTTACTGGTCAAGGCAAACGCGGCGCATCTTCGACGTGGAGGAGGCGTTCGAACCAACTCCCGAGTCCATGAGAGCCCTGTTCGCGCCGGGCGCCCAGGAAGTCCATGACGCATCCATTCAGCGCGCGTCATTGTCAGGCATCCCGTCAGAGTGGGAGTTTGACGCCGTGACCGCAAAAGGTCGCGCCATTCGCGTTAGAAGCGCGTGCCGGGTCGAACGGAGTGTGGGGCGTGGGACGCGGCTTGTCGGGACCGCGCAGGATGTAACCGCCGTAAGAGCGGCTCAGGCCGAAATGGAAGTCCTCCATGCGCGCCTGACGTCGGCGATAGAGGCTGCCGAACTTCGTGTGTGGGAGATTGATCCTGAGACCGGTGTCTTGCGGGGGATCCCGCATCTTCCGCCAACCTTAGCGCAGCCGGGCATGGAGGAGACAATCGGTGCGGTGACTGCGCTGGACTTTCTCCATCCGGAGGATCGGGTCGAGTTCGAAAAGCAGGCAAGTCGGGTGGTGTTGCAGGATCAACCATCGATAAGCCGAATAAGAGTGCGAGCGGAGGATGGGGGCTTCCGGCACATCGAGATCAGGATGCGCCTGTCGTCGCGCAGTGCGGATCGACGGAAAATTCTCGGCGTATCGCGAGACGTGACCAGGGACGTGACCCTGACCGATGAACTCGTCCGAAAGCAGCAGGAGGCGGAAGAAGCGTCTCTCGCTAAAGGTCAGTTTGTGGCCCGAATGAGCCACGAGATCCGCACGCCGATGAGCGGCGTCATCGGGATGCTGGAAGTTCTTCTGCGGGCCGAAGTCGATCAGAGTAAACGCGCCCATGCTGCTACCGCGCTGAAGTCGGCGCGAGATCTGATGTCGGTCCTCGATGACATCATCGATGTTTCGCAGCTCGAGAGCCGACATCTGTCTCTGGACAACGCCCCAGTCAGTCTCTCGGCTGTTGTGGAGGACGTCGTTTCCCTGTTCGGTACGCTCGCTCGCGACAAGTCGCTGGAACTGACGGCTGAAGTTGCCGCTTCGACGCCAGAGTGGGTGATGAGTGATGCACGTCGGGTACTGCAGGTGCTGACGAACCTTGTTGGCAATGCAATCAAGTTCACCGACGCCGGAAAGATCGAGGTGGCTGTCAGCTACGATACCGACCAGCAGGTCGCGCGCTTCGCTGTGCGTGATACGGGGGCGGGCATCCCCGAAGACATCATCGACAAGGTTTTTGATCAGTTCTTCCAGGCTGATTCATCGACGACGCGCAGGCATGGCGGGTCCGGATTGGGCCTCGCCATTTCAAGGCAGCTTGTCGGCATGATGGCAGGGGTGATCCAGGTCGACAGCAAGCTCGGCGAGGGAAGTACATTCCACTTTACGATCGCTGCGCCAGCGGCGCTTGCTCCGTCGCCGGAAAGCGTGGAGCCGCTGGCAGCCCCGAACAAAAGCCTTCGCGTTCTTGTCGCGGAGGATAATCCCTCGATGCAGCAAATTCTTCGCGCACTCCTCGAGGCGGGTGGACACCAGTTAACGGTGGTGTCGAATGGTCGGGATGCGGTTGCTATGGCTGCAAGCCAGACCTTCGATGTGATCCTGATGGACGTCATGATGCCCGTGATGGATGGGCCAACGGCCGTGCTGCGGATTCGCGAGCTTGGTGGACGCGCTGGCGGAATCCCGATCATCGCACTGACCGCTAGCGCGCTGGTTGGCGACCGCGACCAGTATCTGGCGGCAGGGATGACGGATTACCTGTCGAAAGCCAATCGATGTCGCGGCCCTGTTCGCAGCTCTTGGCAGAGCTATCGAGCGAGCCTGATTTTTAGCAGGTGCAAGGAGGCGCGGCTTCGTGCGCCATCCGGAGCTAGCGGTGATGGTCGACCTCGTCGCCATGGCGCATAGCCTTGCGCGAAATGACCAAGTCTCTCTTGCTGCCCTAACGAGGCGCTCGGCCACCACCATTCCGGCTACGGGCTACACCCTGAGACAGCTTCAGAGCGGATGTTGCGGAATCGCGCAATGAACGAATTGCGCCCGCCAGGCGCCAGCATGTGTCGTGACAGGGGAACTTTCTAGACCAACGACAGTGCCCGTAACTCCGTTTGTCCAGCTTTCTTGCATAGTGAGAAGTATACATCGTGTCGGCTCGCGATGCGAGTTTGAGCCTCGGTAAGGGGCCGGCTGCGAGCATCATCAGGCGATGATTGGCAAGTCACGGGCCGACTGGGGCCGTTGAGTAGGGCGAGCAGTGAACAGAAGAGACTTCATAGCCTATGGGAGCGCGGCAGCTATCGCCGCTGGCCTCGTCGGAGCAATGGCAGGACAAACTGCCGATGCTCTGACCGCCGCCACTTTCGAGCTTCATCTCGAGGAAATCCAGGAAGAGATGATTGACGGCGAGGTGCTGTTTGCACTCGCCTATCGCGACCCGGTAACGCGTTTGATCAGGCCGCCCCTGCAAGTCGTCGAGGGCGCGACGATTTCATTGAAGCTGGTCAACAAGACCCGGAAGCCAAGACGCTTTGCTCTTACAGGTTTCGCGGACGACAGATTTCCGCCGCTCCCCGCGGGAGCGACACAGACGATCGTGTTCATGGCTCCGAGCGCTGGAAGCTACATCTATCACGAAAACGCAGAGGGGGCGGTCGGCCGCCTGGTCGGCCTGCATGGACCACTTGTGGTCGTGCCTGCGAATGGCAGCACAGTGCTGGGGACAAGGACGCCCTACACGAATCCGACCGCCGCGCAGGCGGCGCTGTTTGATGCTCTTGGTGCGTCTGCGCGCTTTCCCGGTGAGCCGTGGCGCCATGACTTGCACGAGAGAAATTTTGTCTGGATGTTTGGCTCGATAGATCCGGCCTTGAATCGTCAGGTCGAGCTCAATCGCGCAATCGACATTGCCGGGCTGCGCCGCAAATTCGTTCCGCGATACTACACGCTCAACGGTCTCTCGGGTTATGATGCGTCTCACGATCTGGCTACGGCGCCCCACGGATATGAGGGCGAGCCTGTCCTCATCCGCACGATGAATGCCGGCCTGGCAACGCACAGTCCGCACATTCACGGGAACCACGTTTTCACTGTTGCAGATGTCGACAGCGGAAGCCTTGCTGTCCGGAAAAGCACCAACATCGTCGAATGCGATAGTTGGCGTGTTCCGCCTCTCTGGCGAAAGGACGTACTGCTTCCTTTCATCAAGCCCGATGATATCCCTGACGGAGCCTGGCCGCCACGAGAGGAATCCTTCCCGCTCTTCTATCCAATGCATTGTCATATGGAGATGTCGCAGACAGCTGGCGGCGGAAACTACCCGCAAGGTTTGATTACCCACTGGGAAATGGTCGGTCCGAGAAAGGCAGCCAGGTAATGGTCACGCGGAACGCTGCTTCGTTCGATGCCTTCGGGTGCAAAGTACCCGCGGACAATCCCGCGACCCCTGATCGGTTGAAGCCTGACGTGTCGTTTGACCGCCAGGGCGCTGTCAATATCGACATGGTCATGCCGGATGGACAAAAGGTTCGCTTCTGGACCTTCCGTGACAAGAATGCCCCATCCTCCGCTACGCAATGGCCAGCTCCGCCGATGCGCATGCGCCAGGGTCAGCTGGTTCACTCAACGATCCACGCCAGTATAGCGGCTCACACAATTCACCATCACGGATTGAATGCCAGCACGCACAATGATGGCGTCGGCCACGTCTCGTTCGAGGTTAAAGGACAGTATACCTATCAGTTTCGGCCCAGTTTTGCAGGAACGTACTTTTACCATTGCCATGTGAATACGGTTTTACACTTCGAGATGGGGATGTACGGCTTCCTCATCGTCGATCCTCCCAGCGGAAAGGGGCGCTTGTATGAGGGCGGCCCGGCGTATGACGTGGAAGCGCTCTGGGCATTCGACGATGTTGATCCGAGCTGGCGTGATCTTGGCCATGCTGCCGGGCTGTGCGGCGACGATGCCGGACTGAACATCTTCCGTCCGAAGTACTTCATGATTTCCGGCGTTCCCAGTCCTTTGACAAAGAAGGACCGGAGAGTGGTGATCAACGCCAAGGTCGGACAGCGAATTCTGGTCAGGCATCTCAATGCTTCATACTCTGTGGTCTCGACCAGGATCATCGGGCTTGATGCGACAGTGTATGGGATCGACGGTCGACCGATGTCTCATCCCAGCGCGCCGTGGTCTTCGCCGATTGCGATTCCGGCTGGCACTTCTTTCGATACAACTTCTGCGCAACGCCACGACTTGATCATCGTTCCGACGAAGCCCGGGATTTATCCGGTCATCTCCGAGTTTCGTGACTGGATTTCCGGCGATGTGCACGACGAAGGTCGCGGGGTCGTTGAAACCTGCATCAACGTGACCGCATGATCAGCAAGCTCCTTCAGGCTGGCCTTGGCCTTTCCGCGCTGATCGCCATCTCTGCCTGCTCGGGACAGTTATCCTCGCAAGCCCAGAGCGAATCCCTGGCGGCCAAGACCGTTGAGGCAGCTATCGATCCGCTTGCCGGACAGATCGTTGGTGAGCGTGACGGTCACGGGGAACATGACGCCTACAGCGCCACGGCGTTGGAATCACTGGGCGGCAAGTTCGGACTGGTAGAAGCGACGACGGGTCAGCCCTTCACGGAGGCGGACCTGCTTGGCGAGTGGGCCCTGGTCTATTTCGGTTACATGGAATGTCTGGAAGCTTGCCCTATAGCTCTGAAGAGCATGCCTGCAACAATCGACGCGCTGAACGCCGAAGGCATCCGTTCCAGGGCGGTCTTCATCGACATCAACGCTCCGCGTCTTGACGATCTGACCGGCGGGATGGCGCATGGCGGGGAGCATCATGAAGGGAAAATCACGCCGGCTAGCGCGCATGACCATGCTGGTGTCCTCCTGACTGGACCGGAGGTCCGCCGCCGCGCGATTGCAGAATGGGGGCCGAAGATCGACCCCGACATGATTTTTCTCTCCGGCACGCGCAAGCAGGTGCTCGCAGCCAACATGGCTTATCAATCACGCGTTGAGGCGGCGATGATGAAGAACGAAGAGCCGATCCACCACATCAATCACACGACAACGATCTATTTGCAGGATCCGCAGGGCAGGATCAAAGGTCTAGCCTACCACTCCGACCCGGTTGCAACGATGGTCGAAGCTGTGAAGGTGCTCGCGAGCACGTTGCCCGTGGCTGCGGAGCATGGCGCGTCACACTAGCGGCGCGCCGGTTCGGCTGTCAGGCCAACGCTAGGCCGCTTTGGCGGGGCCATGATCGCTGGCCCGTTGGTGTGTGTTTTGGATCTGAGTGT
>CALRWU020000122.1:0-7971 GCA_943371945.1 Azorhizobium sp. AG788 | reverse complement strand
TGGCCTCTGCCTCGTCGTCGGTCAACCCGCCCTTGAAGCCGGCCATTCCTGCGGCCGCGCGTTCCCCGTCGATGACGACTGCTTTCCATGAATCTCTGGACTCGCCGGCGGGCGACCATCTCACATCGGGGATGATGCCGCTCGAGCGGCCGCCGCCGCCGTGGCAAACGGTGCAGTTGTTTGCGTAGAGGGTCTGGCCGTGATCGATCATCGCCGCGGTTCCGAAAGCTGCGGCTGCGGGTTTTTGGCTGGTCGCGACCGGCATAGCAGCCTTCGGCGGCAGCGTGGCTGTTCCGTTCAGCTTGTAGACAACAACACGGCCCGCAACCGACGCGCCGGGGCGTGCGCCTGTGCCACCTGCCAATGGCAGGCCAGTGCCCCAGCCGGCCGTGGCGGCGACGTATTGCTCTCCGCCGACTTCATACGAGATAGGCCCGGAGAGAACGGGGTAATCCGCATCGCCTTCCCATTTTGCTTCGCCCGTTTCGGCGTCGAACGCGCGGAATTTTCCGTCGAGCGCGCCCTGAAACACCAGGCCGCCAGCTATCGCGAGCACGCCGCCATTCCACGGCGTGGGGTAAGGCGCCGTCCAGCGTGCCTTGCGGGACACGGGGTCCCAAGCGACGAGCTGGCCGCTTGGGCCGGTAAGAACGAGCGGCTTCACGGCGGGCGGCTGCAAACCCAGCGCGGCGAAGTCGGTGCCCGTGTTCCAGAAGCCTGCACGATACCTGTAGTCCTTCGCGTCGGCGAAGGTCGTCGGAATCGTCTGGACCGGAATGTAGACGAGGCCGGTCTTCGGGCTGAACGCCATCGGGTGCCAGCTGTGATTGCCGAATGTCCCGGGCGCGGCGGGCGTTGCGGTCTTCTCGTAGCGCGCGCCTTCGGCTTCGATGGGACGGCCGGTTGTCATGTCCACGCCCGACGCCCAGGTAGCGTTGTCCTGATACTTGTCGGCTGAGATGAGCTCGCCGGTTGCGCGGTCGAGCACATAGAAGAAGCCGTTCTTAGGCGCCTGCATCAGAACGGGCCGCGTCACGCCGCCGATCGTGAGGTCGGCGAGTATGATCGGCTGCGTGGCGGTGTAGTCCCAACTATCGCCAGGAGTGGTCTGGTAGTGCCAGACATAATCGCCGGTGTCGGGCTTCAGCGCGAGGATGGAGGAGACCAGGAGATTGTCTCCGCCGGACGGGTCGCGCACGCGGCGGTTCCAGGGCGAGCCGTTGCCCGTGCCGACATAGACGATGTCGAGCTTCGGATCGTAGACGATGGCGTCCCACGCCGTTCCGCCGCCGCCGCTTTGCGTCCAGACGCCGGCGTCGCCCCAGGTGGCGTTGCCTGTCTTTGCGAAGAATACGTCGGACGCGACGCCGTCTGGCTTTTTTTCGGGATTTGGCGTGGTGAAGAAGCGCCAGTCCTGCTGGCCGGTTTCGGCGTCGTAGGCGGTCACGTAGCCGCGTACGCCATAATCGGCGCCGCCGTTGCCGATGATCACCCTGCCCTTGATGACGCGCGGTGCGCCGGTGATCGTATAGGGCTTGGACTGGTCGACGGTGACGACGCTCCAGACGGACTCCCCTGTCTTGGCGTTGAGTGCAATCAGCCGACCGTCGATCGTGCCGACGATGACCTTGCCCTTCCAGATGGCGACGCCGCGGTTGACGACATCGCAGCAGGCTTTCTGGCCGCGCGCCTTGTCCACCTCGGGGTCGAAGGTCCACAAGCGTGCGCCTGTCTTTGCGTCGAGCGCGTAGACGATCGACCAGGCGGAGGTCACGTACATCACGCCGTCGACGACGATGGGCGTTGCTTCCATGCCGCGATCGGCATCGAGCTCGGTCGACCAGGCGAGGCCGACGGTTGTGACGTTCGCCGGCGTGATCTGGCTCAGCGGCGAATAGCGCTGTTCGGAGTAGGTGCGGCCGTGGCTGAGCCAGTCGCCCGGGTGCTGGTCGGCTGCCTCGATCGCGGCGCCATCTACGGCTGCGATGGTAATAGCAGGCGGAGCCTGGACGGAGGTCTTCTGTCCGCACGCCGACAGGGCCAGCAGCGCCCCGAACAGCTTCAGTGTACGCATTGCCATTGACGGTATGACCCTTGTCGCTCGATGCCGATCCGTACGCGCTAGGGCGCAAACGCCAAGTAGACAAGTCGGGCGACAAAGTGCGCGATCAGTCTCGCCGGCCAGAA
Source organism: Azorhizobium sp. AG788 (assembly GCA_943371945.1). Classification (GTDB taxonomy): domain Bacteria; phylum Pseudomonadota; class Alphaproteobacteria; order Caulobacterales; family Hyphomonadaceae; genus UBA7672. The sequence continues at coordinate 5,784 of CALRWU020000122.1, read as the reverse complement.
ACACCTGCTGTGGGGCCCGTGTTGCCCGAAAGCAGAATGCGGCGATCCGGCTAGATCCACCTGTCACGGCGCGGTTGCACCGAGCGCTCGATTCATGCCGGGTCGGTTTGTAGTATTTGACTCTGACGAGCTGTGGCCACACCGCGCGATTAGGAACAAACCCCAACCTGCGTTGCGCTACGCTATGGTTTGACCTTGGCCAGAGCCGCGAACAGGGCTGGGACATCAATTGGCTTCGAGAGATAATCCGTCATGCCCACTGCCAGGTAGCGATCGCGGTCCCCAACCAGTGCGTTAGCGGTCAAAGCGATGATCGGGATACCCCCAGCGCGTCCGCCCAGTTCGCGAATGCGCTGCGTCGCTGAAGGCCCATCCATGAACGGCATCATGACGTCCATCAGGATTACGTCAAAGGTCCCGCTTGCAGTGGCTGCAACGGCAGCCCGCCCATCCGGAACGATCGTCACGTGGTGACCGCCGGCTTCAAGAAGCGCTTGAAGCATCTGCTGCATCGCCTGGTTATCTTCTGCGACGAGCACGCGGAGGTGTTGGACCGTTGTGGCTTCCGGTTCACTCGCGGTCCGCAACGGAGTCGCGGCGATCGGCGCTGGGACACTGAACCGGAAAAGGCTCCCCACACCGCGCTCGCTCTCAACACTGATTTCGCCTCCCATCATGCCGACGAGCTGCTTGGAAATTGCCAAGCCCAGACCAGACCCGCCGTGCCGGCGTGTCGCCGACCCATCGGCCTGGTAGAATTGATCAAAGACCTTTCCGATACTGCTGTCGGCAATACCCTCCCCGGTGTCGCGCACGCAGAAGCGTACGACGTGCCGGTCGCCGTCGTAATCTGCCACGACCTCAACCTTGCCAGCTCCGGTGAACTTCACCGCGTTGCCAACCAGATTCGTCAAGATCTGTCTTATCCGACGGGGATCACCCATGACCCAGTGTGGAACTTCCGGCGCAACATCAGCTGCAAGCGTAAGCGACTTTTCGCGGGCAAGCGTTTCAAACAGCGCGATAACATCACTGACGACCGCTCTGATACTGAATGCATCCGAGTCCAGAGACAGATGGCGGCTCTCGAGCTGTGAAACATCGATAATGTCATCAAGTACTGACATCAGATCACGGGCCGATTTCAGCGCCGTCGCGGCGTGGGCCCGCTTGGTCGGGTCGACTTCAGCGCGCTGTAGAACTTCCAGCATGCCAATGACGCCACTCATCGGCGTACGGATCTCGTGGCTCATCCGCGCAACAAACTGGCTCTTGGCAAGGGAGGACTCCTCGGCCTCGTGTTGCTTGCGGACCAGTTCGTCAGTGAGGTGTACTTCCTTGGTTACGTCGCGTGATACGCCAAAGATTTTCTTCTGTTCCGCCATAGCGGACGACAGGCGCATCCGGATCTCGAGATATTTGAAGCTCTCGTCAGGAGCGCGAACACGTACACGGCATACAGACGGCTCGCCCGACGCAACCACTTGGCGCGCCTGCTGCGCGAAATCTTCTCGGTCTTCGGGATGTAGAAGGTCCAGCGCCGCCGCCGCATCGAGATCTGTTCCCGCGTGCGACTGCGCAACTGCGGGAGGCAGGTGAGGACTCCAGCGCAGTTTACCGGCGTCGACATCAATCTCCCAGACTCGGAGCTCGGCGGCCTCGACAGCGGCCTTCAAGCGCACGTGGAGGGCGTCTAGTTCTTCCTGCGCCGCCCTCGCCGCGCTAACATCCTGCGCCGTTCCCAACAGCCTTATGGTACGCCCTGCAACGCGTTCGGCATGGTACACGATCCGTATCCAGATCGAACGCCCTTTCAGGGTGAGGGCCCGGAACTCGACCTCGACCGGAATCCCGTCGACAACCGCTCGCCGGCGCGCCGCCTTTACGGTCTCAAGCCACTCTGGCGCTACGATCTTCTCATGATCCTCAAGCGGCGGATTGTAGGTTTCCTCAGCTTCGTAGATCTTCCGGACTTGTGGCGACCAGATCGTTTCCTTGGTCTCGATATCGAAAAACCACCCCCCGATACCAGACAGACGCGATACCTGTTCGTCGAGATATTCCTGTCGACGCCGATCTGCCGCGGCCCGACGTCGGGCGGTGAGATCCTCGAGCGTACCAACAACTCGAGCGACTTGGCCATCTCGCACCACAGGACTGCCGATGCTTCGCAACCACATCGCGCGTCCGCTTTTTGTGAGCGCGTCAAACTCGATATCGAATGGCTTTCCATGTCCTATCGCATCACGCATAGCCTCCTTGAGGAGGGTCTGCGCCTCGGACGTAAGCAAGTGCGACACAGCTTCATCTGTTGGCTCGAAGCTATCGCTTACCTCAAAGGTACGCCGGATCTCGCTTGTCCAAAGTGTGCGCCGCGCCTTGGTATCGATTTCCCAGCCGCCCACTCCTGTCAGCCTGGAAATCTCTTCCAGCAAACGCTCGGACCGACCAACCGTCAGTTCTCGTTCGCGCTGTGCGGTGATGTCCTGCGCCGTTCCAAGAATGCGCACGATCTGACCGTCGACTTGCTCGACCCTGCAGACGCTCTTCACGCATATGGGACGCCCCTTCATCGTTAGGGCGTCGAACTCGCATTCAGCCGGCGCACCTGAATCGATGGCGCTGCGGATAGCGGCGTCCTGGATTTCCAGAGCACCGGGTGCGAACAAGGACTTCAGGGATTCCGGCGTCGGTTCAAAGGACTCGTCCAACTCATAGATGCGTCGCGTTTCGTTTGACCAGTAAACCCGATTGTCCGCCGCCTCAAAGCTCCAGCCCCCGATCCCCGACAGGGTGGAAATCTCTTCAAGCACGCGGCGACTGTGATCACGTACCGCGCTTGTCTTCTGCCCGTCTGTCGGCCCCCCCGGCGAGTCGGTCATGCGATTGGACCGTCACGGCCACGGACTTCCCCGGACGACGGATTCCGGAGTTGAACCGCGCGCATTCTAGCGGCGGGGCAAGTGACCCTCCGCGGTCTTTCATTCCAAAGCGCAGTGCGCGGTTGCGGCTCGACTACGCCCTTCGCGAATCCGAAGCCAGACCGCAACACTTCGGCTGCCGGGACTGCGCCAAAATCTCCGATACGGATGCCCGCTTGAATTTCGCTGTCTTGTACAACCGCGGGCAATGGGCACTCCTTCGACACGAGACCTACGCCACTCCGCTGAGCTTACCCGAAGCCCATGAAACCAAATCACGCGACAGCCGAAAGACGGGAGACATCCAATCGCGCCCAGTCAGATCACTGTACGATTCGAACGCTTTTTTTAGATTGTAACCGATGCTGTGGACAAGCAAACAAGAGTTGAGAGCCTTACGTTGCGCAATGCGGAGAGCCGCCGACTTACCAGCGGTATCCCCTTCGCACCGCCATGAATTGAGCCTTTACTCCACCCGCAGGACGCTCGCTCGGATAGCCAAGAGGCGCGAGCGCATCCGTCGATCGGTTGGAAATGATGAGTCTGTTATTGGCGGGGGGACGCGTGTCTATCCGCCATGGCCACGATCAACGACGCCTGCGAAGACCACCCTAGCTCCCCACGCCGCTCCGTGATCAAGGCTCTTGTGGGCGCGCCACTTCTATCGGCGTTGTCCTTACCTGCCCGCGGTGAAGAGCGACCTACGCTCGATGCAAGCACCGAGGATATGCAGGTGAGTTTTCATCAGAAACACTCGAACATCTCACCGAAACTAAAGGTGTGAAGGCTGGGCGTTTACCGGGAACGTCAACCTGCTGCGCCGCGCATAACTCTCTCCGTGGCAGGCCTGTCGAACATCAGTTTGGTCGATGAAGAATTACACCTGATTGGCACGGCCGGGAACGCCGCTATCACAAGCCAGCTAGGCGTTTGGAGACGGCTTTGACGTCCCGACTCCGGAAGCGGCTTCCGCGGTCGCCCCCTAACTGTTGCCTGCCCTTATGATTGCTACTAGACCTTTCGAGATGGCAACCCTCGTCACCACAGCCGATGCAACACTGGAGTGGCTGCGCACCGGCGGAGTTCCGTCGCGATGACGCAGGCAAGTATTGACCTTCAGATACGCCCGGACGTCGCGGCGCGGCAGGACAAGCAAGCAGCGTCCTTCCGGGGCTTTTTCGCTGAGCGTACACTTGTGGGAGGAGAGGTTGCTTACGACTACAACTGGGTCGGCGACCGGGAGTATCTCGCGATCCATGATATCGAAGTCAGGGAATCGGAGATAATTGTCGACAGTGGTCTGCCGATGCCTGTGTCTGACCTGCGCGGGCGGCTGACATTTGCCCCGCAGGGCTGCTCCCTGTCAGGCTGGGTGTCTACTGTCGAACGCGTCAACGGATTCACGTCGATCTCCTTCGACCCCGACATCGTTTCCAGGGAACTGGAGAGTGAGCGGGTCGTGACGGGAGGCGCGCCACTCATCCACTTCAGAAATACCACGCTTGAAGCATCCATGTGGAAGATCGACGCCGCGCTCAAGACGTTTGCGCCGACCGACCAGCTTTATCTGGAAACACTGGCGCTCGCAGCGGTGTTGGAACTCGGTCAGCATTCTTCCCGAATTCCGCTGGTTGTACCCGAGAGCGGCCACCTGTCGGCGAGCAGTGAAAGGCGCATACGGGATTTCATCCAGACTCACCTGAGGACGGATTTCTCGCTGACGGAAATGGCGGATGAAGTTGGATTGAGCCGCTTCCATTTCTCTCGCGCCTTCAAGGCGACGTTTGGCCTGTCGCCAATGGAGTATGTGTTGTGGTCCCGGGTGGAGGAAGCGAAGCGCCTGCTTTCAGGCGCCAGGACGCCAATCGTGGACGTTGCCGCGCAGGTCGGATTCGCAAATCCCGACCGTTTGACGAACGCCTTCAAGCGTTTTGTCGGGCTAACACCAAGCCAGTTTCGTAGGTCAACCTAGACACCACATTCTGGCCCCGCACTGCGCGCCGCGAAGCGCCTGCGTAGCGAACGCAAACAAGTCTCAACACCTGCAAAAACCACACCTCTTGCTCTTAGACTCAAGAACGATGCCCATATTGGGCCTCCACACCGCGCGGATTGCTGTTTTTAGGCCTTCGTTAATTTCGCGGGGCTAATTGTTCAGATGCGCTGAGCAGAGGGTCTTGGCTTGTGCAAGCAACAGGGAGAACGCCATGCACGAGCGACTACAGCAGCGACGCGAGCGGGTCCTGGCCGAGTCCGGATCGCCTGCCAGCAATCCATATCTCGCCAACCTTCTTTGCAAGCTGGACACGATCGAGTCCCAGATTTCAGAATTTCAGTCATCCATCGACGATGAGAGGCTTCCCGGTCTGGCAGAGACGGTCAGATCCGTCCGGCTGCTCGTGGAAATCTCGACGTTCAACAATTTGATGTCCCGGGACCTTTTACCGGCCGCAGGAGCAGCGCTGTTACATGCCCGCGAGGTCTTGAATTTGGTCCGCGCCAAGGCCTCGGCGAATCTCCTCGATGAAGCCCCCCACTCGCATCACTAGATCGCGTCGAAGATTCACTACCGGAGCAACCGTCATGTCACTCACATTCGCCAAGCAGAAGCCGTCGGACGACCATGCAAAGGTCGTCGCGATCGACCGCGCGCTTGCGGTGATCGAGTTCGATCTGAGCGGTAACATTCTCGCCGCGAACCAGAACTTTCTCACGACGCTTGGTTACTCTCTTGAGGAAATCCGCGGAAAGCATCACAGCATGTTTGTTGATGCGAGCGAACGCGAAAGGCACGAGTACCGGGACTTCTGGGACAAGTTGCGTCGCGGCGAACTTCAGAAAGCCCAGTTTCGTCGCATTGGAA
>CALRWU020000121.1:0-8053 GCA_943371945.1 Azorhizobium sp. AG788 | reverse complement strand
TTTGCGACCGCGGTCGAGAGCAGGTCGCCGTCCATTGCGGCGGGGGAGCGCGTCTATGGCTACCTGCCGATGTCGGAAACGTTCGTCCTGAAGCCGGGCGACCGGAAGCATGGCGCATTTGCTGAGACGAACCCACAGCGCGCAGGTCTCGCGCCCGTCTACAACAATTACGTGTTCAATGCGGGCGACCCGCTCTACGCCAAAGACACCGAGGCGCTGCAGGTTCTGTTCCGGCCGCTGTTCACGACGTCATTCCTGATCGACGATTTCCTGGCCGACGCCGGCTACTTTGGCGGCAAGCAGATCATCTTCTCCAGCGCATCGGCCAAGACATCCTATGCGGCGGCGCAGCTGCTGAAGGCGCGCGGCGATGTGAAGGTCGTCGGTCTCACCTCAGCCTCGAATGTCGGCTTCACGAAAGCGCTTGGCTTCTACGATGACGTGCTGGCTTACGAAGACATCGGCGGGATGGAGGCTTCGGTTCCGACAGTGTTCGTCGATATCGCGGGCAATTCCGGCGTGCGGGCATCCGTTCATGCGCAGTTCGGCGACGCGCTGAAATACAGCTGCGCGGTCGGCGCCACGCACTGGGATGCGCCGCGTCAGGAACAGCCGCTCGCCGGCCCCGCGCCCAAGATGTTCTTCGCGCCGGATGTGGTGAAGAAGCGGATCACCGACTGGGGGCCGGCTGGCTTCTCGCAGAAGGTGGGCGCTGCGTGGGCGGCTTTCCTGCCGACAGCGGCGCGCACCACGAAGGTCGTCGAGAGCGGTGGCCTGGAAGCTGCGGCGAAGGTGTTCGGTGATCTTGCGAGCGGACGTGGCGATCCGAGCGAAGGGCATGTGATCCGCCTCTAGCCGGTAGAAGGCTGAGCCAAGGTCCCAAAACCAAGGGAAGACAGGGTGTGCGCCGTCGTTAATCCCGATCGCACAGGTGGCATGTTACCGCTGTCGCCATGACCACCCGCATCGAAGCTGTGATCGACCGCCTGCGTGCTTTGCCGGAGGCGGAGCAGGACATGCTGGCGGGTGAGATCGAGGACCTGCTGGCGGAGCCCGCCTCGCTGCTGTCGGTGGCTCAATGGCGCGAGGTCGAGGCCGAGATCGATACGGATGATGGCGTCCGCCTGACGCATGCTGACGTGATGGGCCGTATGCGCCTGAAGTTTGGACGATGAGGTTCCGCCAATGATCATCACCTGGCGGCCTCGCGCGGCGGACGATTTCGAGAAGCTGATCACCGATTCCTCGGCAGGGCACATCGCCCACGCCTCGCGTGATAAATCGCTGGTGGAGACGCGCATCCAGCAACTGGTGCGGTTCGACCAGCTTGGCCGCAAGACGCGGCGGGTCGGCGTACGCGAACTGCACATCGAGAACACGCCCTATGTGGTGGTGAGCCGGCGACTGGACGATGAAATCCTGATCTTGCGCATCTTCTCGAACGGCTCGGCTATTCAGGCGCGCTGAGTCCAACCCGACTCCTATGGCGACGTGAGAGATCTCTGCTTCTGCTCGCGGATGAAGACGATCGCAGCCAGTGCGCTGATCACGAACGACGCGGCGAACATTCCGACGACCATGAAGCCTGACTGCGAGAAGAGGTCGCTATAAAGTCCTGGCGCCCAAAACAGCAATGCGTTCGGAAGCAGAATAGTCGCAAGCGCTGCAGGGACAGGTAAGGGTGTAGCAAGCAGCCCGCCAATCGCAATGAAGACAAGCCTTCTGGTCCGCCGGCCCCAGTCAAATCGTCCAAACAGCAACTTCGCGATGCCGCCAATAATTGCGATGCTGACGCCCCACATCAGGAGCCACCACATGCCGCCCTGCAGCAAGCCGCTGAGTACGTGGGTCGCGTATGCACCTGCGTCTCCTGCCCGTGGCGATGCCAGATTTACGATCGTCGCATTCGGTGCCGACAGCGATTGTACTAGCGTGTTGTAGAACTGCATTGTTCCGGGTCCGAACCCGTCCGGCCGAGATTCTGAAACGTCGATTTCAAGAAAGGGCCAGTGAGGCTGGGCGTCGCTGTAGTCGCTGTAAGCTTGATACTCTGCGGAAGTGTCCGGGTAGGGCGTGAGCTCAACAAACGCCGACTCGTGGTCTAACAGGCCGCCCCGTTCGCGCCAGAAATGCTTCGCGTGAATCTGGCGCCAACGCATGCCTGCGCTAGAATGCTCAAGCATGAAATCCGGCACCGAATAGTCGGGTGCCTGTTCGAAGCCTTGGCGGAGGATATGAGCGCGGATGGCCGCAAAAGCCGCGTCGTGATCTGCGACCGAAGCAAACTCCACGCGAATCGCTGCTTGCGGCATGACATAGCTTTGCCCACACCCGCTTACGAACAGCGCCAAAATCAATATAAGCCAGCGCATCAGCATCCCCAAAATGCCATGGCGCATGGTGTCACCTCTCTGCTAGGCGCGGCGGGTGACACAACGCCTCATCAGCTCAGGTCAAGGCACAGATTGGTTGCCTTGCGGCTCTTTTCCCTTGCGAAAAGACCAGTTTTGCCTTTTTAGCTAGGGCCATGCCCGCTTACCGTTCACGCACGACTACCTTTGGCCGCAACATGGCTGGCGCACGCGCTCTCTGGCGTGCGACCGGCATGAAGGATGGCGACTTCTCGAAGCCGATCATTGCGGTCGTAAACTCGTTCACGCAGTTCGTGCCGGGCCACGTCCACCTCAAGGACATTGGCCAGCTGGTCGCGCGCGAGATCGAGGCGGCCGGTGGCGTCGCGAAAGAGTTCAACACCATCGCTGTCGATGACGGTATCGCGATGGGCCATGGCGGCATGCTGTACTCGCTGCCCAGCCGCGACCTGATCGCGGACTCGGTGGAGTACATGGTCAATGCGCACTGCGCCGATGCGATGGTGTGCATCTCGAATTGCGACAAGATCACGCCGGGCATGCTCAATGCGGCCATGCGGCTCAACATTCCGGCGGTGTTCGTCTCGGGCGGACCGATGGAGGCCGGCAAGGTTGTCTGGAAGGACGCGAAGACGGGCGTCTCGAAGGAGATGAAGCTCGATCTCATCGACGCGATGATGCAGGCGGGCGACGATCGCATTTCGGACGAGCAGGTCGCGGCGGTTGAAGCCGAAGCGTGCCCGACATGCGGGTCCTGCTCGGGCATGTTCACGGCCAACTCGATGAACTGCCTCACGGAGGCGCTGGGTCTCTCGCTGCCGGGCAATGGCACTGTCGTCGCGACGCACAAGGATCGCGAGCGCCTGTTCAAGCAGGCTGGCCGCCTGATCGTCGATATCTCGCGTCGCCACTACGAGAAGGACGATATGTCCGTCCTGCCGCGCAACGTCGCGAGCAAGCAGGCGTTCGAGAACGCCATGGCGCTCGATGTGGCGATGGGTGGCTCGACCAATACTGTGCTCCATGTCCTCGCTGCGGCGCAGGAAGGCGGCATCGATTTCACGATGGATGATATCGATCGCATCTCTCGCGCGACGCCGTGCATCTGCAAGGTCGCCCCGGCGCTGTCGACCGTTCACATCGAGGACGTTCACCGCGCGGGCGGGATCATGGGCATTCTGGGCGAGCTGGCGCGAGGCGGTCTGCTCAACACGGAAACCAGCACGGTGCATTCGTCGACGCTGGGCCACGCGATTGCCTACTGGGATATCCGGCAGTCGAACGATGAAGAGGTCGAGACCTTCTTCAAGGCGGCGCCGGGCGGCGTGCGCACGACTGTCGCCTTCAGCCAGGAGAAGCGCTGGCCCGATCTGGACCGCGATCGCGCCAAGGGCGTCATCCGCTCGAAGGAGAATGCCTTCACCAAGGATGGAGGGCTCGCCGTGCTGTACGGCAATATCGCGGAGAAGGGCTGCATCGTGAAGACGGCCGGGGTGGATGAATCCATCTGGGAGTTCAACGGTCGCGCCCGCGTGTTCGAAAGCCAGGACGACGCGGCGGCCGCAATCCTGAACAACAAGATCGTTGCCGGCGATGTTGTCGTGATCCGCTATGAAGGCCCCAAGGGCGGGCCGGGCATGCAGGAAATGCTGTATCCGACGACCTACCTGAAATCGCGCGGCCTCGGCAAAGAGTGCGCGCTGCTGACGGATGGCCGTTTCTCGGGCGGCACGTCAGGCCTGTCGATCGGTCACGCCTCCCCGGAGGCTGCAGCTGGCGGCTTGATCGCGCTGGTGGAAGAGGGCGACCGGATCGAGATCAACATCCCGAAACGGACGATCAACCTCGCCGTCCCGGACGACGTGCTGGCGCAGCGGCGCAAGGCGGAAGAAGCCCGCGGCAAGGATGCCTACACCCCGCACAACCGCAAGCGCGTGGTCTCTGCGGCGCTACAGGCCTATGCCGCGCTGGTCACATCAGCGGACACGGGCGCGGTGCGCGACCTCGGACAGATCCGGAAGTAGGTTGCGGCCCCAAGCCAGCTTTCGCCCGTTGCCCGACTCGGTCACGTTTGCCAGTGAGGTCAGGGCCACGTCCATGCAACCGGCTGAGCGTATCGTCATCAAGGGCGACCATGTGGGCGTCGAGCGGAAGCGCAAACCGCTCTGGCGCTGCGCCCTGTCGGAGATCGTGCGCATCGACGCCTACAAGCGCGATCAGGGCACTGTCGATCTGATCTGCTTTGACATCTGGTACCAGACCGACGGCGAGTGGATGGTTACCGCGCACGAAGACCTCGAAGGCTGGGAAGACCTGACAGCGCGGCTGCGAGAACTCGCCGGGTTCGACCGCGACTGGTTCGCCAAGGTCTCGCAGCCCCCATTCGCGGAATGCCGGACCCTCGTGTATGTAAGGCGCTGAGGGAACCGACTCGGGGCACATATGGCTGACAAACGCGAAATCCTGTCGCTGAGCGAGGCCATGGAAGGCCTGCCCAAGGATTTCGGATTCTTTGCCGAGCGCTTCACCTCGTCGATCCAGCCGTCGCTGGCGGGTCGGGAGGCCGACCGGGTCAAGGCCGTCAAGAAGCAGCGCAATTTCCTGATCATCGGAGTGGTGCTGGCGATCGCTGGCACGGCCATCGGCTTCGGTGTGTTCCAGGAGCCGTTCGGGCTCTTCCTCGGCGCGCTGGCCGGCTTCGGCATGTATGCGTGGGGCAGCGCGGACATCACCAGGCTCGGCAAGGAGACCAAGCTGATGCTGGTCGAGCCGGTCGCGGCCGAATTCAACATCGCCTACGAGCTGGCGCCGCCGCGCCCTGACGACATGATGACATTCCGCTCGCTTGATCTCGTGCCTGGCTGGGACCGTGAGAAGTTTGAAGACAAGCTCACCGGCCAGCGCAACGACACGCCGTTCGAATTCTTTGAGGCCCATCTGGAGGAGAAACGCACGACGACGGACGGCAAGGGCCGCACGCGCACCACATGGGTGACGGTGTTCAAGGGCCAGTGCCTCGTCGTGAAGTTTCACAAGCAGTTCCAGGGCGTCACAAAAGTCTATCGCGACGCCGGCGCGTTCAATTTCCTGAAGAAGCTCGGACAGGGTGGCAAGACCCAGCGGGTGAAGCTGGAAGATCCCGTCTTCGAGAAAGCGTTCGAGGTCTATTCGACCGACCAGGTCGAGGCGCGCTACATCCTGACGCCGGACTTCATGGAGCGCCTGATCGGGCTCGAGCGCACGTTCAAGGGCAGGCAGGTGCGTTGCGCCTTCGCCGGCGGGCAGATGCTGCTGGCGTGCGAGGGCAAGGACCTGCTGGAGCCAGGCTCCATGCAGCGCAAGATGGACGATCTCGGCCGCGTCCGGGAAATCCTGCAGGACTTCGCCGCCATCTTCCTCCTGATCGACGCCATGAGCCTGCGCCTGACGCCGGATGCGTTGCGGGATCCGGGCGTTTAGCGCCGCAGCCTCCCGTCCACCACTCTCCCTTCAGGTGCGAATTCAGTTGCGCTAAATCGCGGTTCTTGATTTGAGAGCCTCTTATTCGCCAGCCGGAGCGCCCGACGACGATGAAAAAACCGATCTTTGAACGTATCCTCGAGCGCGGCCTGTTCATGTCGCGGTGGCTGATGGCCCCGTTCTATGTCGGCCTGATCGGCGCAGTGATCGCCCTGATGGTGGTGTTCTTCCAGGACCTTACGCACGAATTCCCGCTGCTCTGGTCGCCGGATCACGGCATGAGCGGTGATGGCGCCATCATGCTGGCCCTGACGCTGATCGACCTGTCGCTCGCCGCAAACCTCGTCATCATCGTCATGTTCTCTGGTTACGAGAATTTCGTGTCGAAGATCGACACTGGCAGCCACGAGGATCGCCCTGAGTGGATGGGCACCGTCGATTTCTCTGGCCTCAAGCTGAAGCTCATCGCCTCGATCGTCGCAATCTCGGGCATCGCGCTGCTGAAGTCCTTCCTCGAGATCAGTGCGGGGGCTGCCTTCGCCCTGGAAGAGCAACAGCGCCTGATGTGGCAGGTGATCGTCCACCTCGTCTTCGTGGTGTCGGGAGTGCTGCTGGCGCTGATGGACTGGCTCAGCGGCCACCAATCAAGCGGCCACTAGACCCCTTCGTTTCGGAACAAGAAAAATCCCCGTCGACAGCGCCGACGGGGATCCAAGTGGATTCTCGGGGGAGAGAATGATCCTGTGTCGCCCGGGCTGGCGCCCGTGCCGGGACGACAAAGGGGCAATGCCAAGAAATTTTGTGTCGCGAATGCGGCGGTGAAATGCCGCTTACACTTTGCATTTGAGAGTCCGGATACGGACGGTCGCGCCCCGCTTTAGATCAAGTCTCTCAATTCGGCGCGGCGGCAGGCAGTGTGAAGGCCCCTGTCGCCATGACCAGATAAAAGTCAGTGGTTGGCTTCCACCCATCCGGCATGTGGCCATTCGCAATTGCGGGAACCTGCAGGAGCATCGCCGGCTGGCCATAAAAACTGAGGCGCGCGATTTCCAGGACATTGTACTTCGCGATCATGTCCTTGCCGAACCAGCGGGCATCACCGTCCTTCATCTTCTCCGGCCAGCCACCCTTCTCATCCATGTGCGCCCGGATGTCCGGGATGCGCTGCTCCCAACCCGCAGCCTTCACCGCTGCATCGAGGTCCGTCGTCCAGTCAGCCGCAGCGAACAAATGGTCCGGGTCTGCAATGTGAAGATAGGACACGGCCGGCGTGGTCGCGCACGCCTGTAGCACGAACGCAGCGCCGGCCAGCGCGAAGGACATTCCGGTTCGCTTCATACCGCTTCCTCAATCCGCAAACGAAGCGATCACCGGCACATGGTCGGACGGCTTCTCCAGCGCGCGCGCCATCTTGTGAATGCCGATGGATTTCAGCCGGTCGGCCGCCTGCGGCGAGCACATAAGGTGATCGATGCGGATGCCCCAGTCCTTCTGCCAGGCGCCGGCCTGGTAGTCCCAGAACGTGTATTTCTGGATGCGGCCATCGCGCGCCATGAAGGCGTCGGTGTAACCCATGTACTGCAGCTTGCGAAAACGGTCGCGCGTCTCGGGCCAGGCGAGGGCGTCATCGCCCCACACTTTCGGATCCCAGCAATCCTCGTCGCGCGGAATGCAGTTGAAGTCGCCCGCCAACACGATCGGCTCTTCGTTCTTCAGCAGCTCTTCGGCCCGCGCATTCAGCCGGTCCATCCAGCGCAGCTTGTAGGCATACTTGTCGCCCGGACGCGGATTGCCGTTGGGCAGGTAGACCGACGCCACGCGCACGGGGCGCGGCGCTTCAATCAGCACTTCGAGATAGCGGCTCTGCTCATCCTCGGGCTCGCCGGGCAGGTGGCGCACCTGATCCGAAATCGGATACTTCGAGAGGATCGCGACGCCATTGTACGTCTTCTGGCCGAACACGGCGCAGTTGAAGCCGAGCGCCTCCAGCTCCTCGCGCGGGAACTTCTCATCGACGCACTTGATCTCCTGCAGGCACCAGACATCCGCCTCGCAGGTCTTCATGACCTCCAGCACGGTCGGCAACCGCGCGTTGACCGAGTTCACGTTCCACGTTGCGATCTTCATTGCGTCATTCCACCTTGAACCGCACGGGCAACCGCACCGCCATGCCGGGCGCGACACCCGGATAGTCCTCCCGCACGACGAACAGACGCGAGATT
>CALRWU020000120.1:0-8070 GCA_943371945.1 Azorhizobium sp. AG788 | reverse complement strand
GACCTGGAAGGCGACATTGTCCTGCGCTTCGACGGTCGATGCGCCAAGGTGCGGCGTCGCGACAAAGTTCGGCGCGCCGAACAGCACGTTGGTTTTCGCCGGCTCCTCGAGGAACACATCGAACGCCGCAGCGCCGATATGCCCGCTGTCGAGACCCGCACGCACCGCCGCTTCATCGGCAAGTCCGCCACGCGCGCAGTTGATCAGGATCACGCCCTTCTTTGTCTTGGCGAGGTTCTCGGCCGACAGGATGTTCTTGGTCTGCTCGGTCAGCGGCGTGTGCAGGGTGATGACATCGGCGCGCGCCAGCAATTCGTCCAGTTCGACCTTCTCGACGCCGAGTTGCGTCGCGCGTTCAGCCGTGAGGAAGGGATCGTACGCGACCACTTTCATCTTCAGACCCAGCGCGCGGTCCGCAACGATGGAACCAATATTCCCTGCGCCAATCAGGCCGAGCGTTTTCGCGTAGAGTTCGATGCCGATGTAATCCTTCTTCGGCCACTCGCCCGCGATGGTGCGCTGGCTGGCCGAGGGAATCTGGCGGGCAGCGGCGAACATCATCGCGATCGCATGTTCCGCTGTGGTGATGGCGTTGCCGAACGGCGTGTTCATCACGATGACGCCCTTGGCCGTCGCCGCCTTCACATCGACGTTGTCGACGCCGATGCCCGCGCGGCCGATCACTTTCAACTTCGTGCCCGCCGCGATCACGTCCTTGTCGGGTTTGCACGCCGAGCGCACCGCAAGACCATCATACTCGCCGATGATCTTGATCAGCTCGTCCTTCTTGAGGCCGACCTTGAAGTCCACCTCGATGCCGCGATTCTTGAAGATATCGGCGGCGCCAGGCGCGAGGTCATCGGCGATGAGGACTTTGATCTTGGTCATAGGTCAGTCTCCTTGAATGCGGGCGCGCCAGTCAGCACGCGTGAGCTTGTGAACCAGGCAATCGTCTTCGTCGTTGAACGTCTGCCGATGGGTCGGCACGAAGCCGAGGCGCTGGTAGAATTTGTGGGCGCGCGTGTTCGAATTGAGGGGATCGATCAGGATCGCCGTCACCAGCGGGTCGGAAAAACAACGCGCAAACGCAAGACGCATCATCGTCTCGCCGTATCCCTTGCCGCGCGCATCCGGCTCGCCGATCCAGATGTCGAGAGCACGCAGGTTGGGCTCGATGTCGCCCCAGTAGTGCGTCGGCTCGCGATGCGGATCGCACATCTGCATGGCGCCGATTGGGCGCCAGGCGCCATCGCGAGTGGCGACCTCGGCAATCCAGTGTTCCCACACGCCGTCCTCGTGCATCGCGATGTTGGTCGGCCACTCGTTGAGCTCGCCGTGCGCGACAGGTTCGGTTGGATCATCGGTCGTTGCCGAGATGACGACAGGATCAAGGTCCCAACGTTCCAGAATGAGAACGTCCGCCATGGTGGCGACGCGGAGGCGGAGGTCAGACATGGCCGCCTGTCCCGTCTCCGGCCGCTCGCCATTTGCGCGCACGATTGACTTTCATTTTCGCATCGACCTGTTCGGACAGCTCCATGCCGAGAAGGCCGACGAGCCGGTGCAGCAGGATGACGACATCCGCCGCCTCCCTGCCCGCCTCAGACATGTCGCCCTCGCGGATGGCCTGCTCCAGTTCATCCATTTCGAGACGCGCACGCGTGACAAGCACGGTGAGATCCTGCGGCGCTCCGAAGGTGGCGTCGCCCCATTCGCGAATGGTCTGGCTGGTTTCAGTCGCCATCGCGACCTCCACGCGCTCGAGGTATCAGGACAATTCCGCGACTGTCGTTTCAAACGACCAGTCGAGCCACGGCGTCAGCTTTTCGAGATCTGCCGCTTCCACGGTCGCGCCACACCAGATCCGCAGACCGGGAGGCGCGGCCTTGTAGCCGCCGATGTCGTAGGCCGCGTTTTCCTTCTCGAGTGCCGCGACGAACTTCTTCACGAAGTCCTGCTGGCCCTTGTCGTCGAGCTTGGCGACGCGCGGATCAGTGATCGACAGCGTGACCGACGTGTTCGAGCGAATGGTCTTGTCCGCTGCGAGGAATTCCACCCACGGCGTCTTCGCGACCCAAGCCTCAAGCACAGCAAGGTTGGCGTTCGAGCGCGCGACAGTGGCGTCGACACCGCCGAGACCTTCAACCCAGGCAAGCGCATCGAGATAGTCTTCGGTTGCCAGCATGGACGGCGTGTTGATCGTCTCGCCTTCGAAGATGCCTTCGGTAACTTCCCCGCCCTTGGCCATGCGGAACAATTTCGGCATCGGCCATTTCGGCGTATAGGTCTTGAGACGCTCGATGGCGCGAGGCGACAGGATCAGGATGCCGTGTGCGCCCTCGCCGCCCAGCACTTTCTGCCAGGAATAGGTCAGCACATCGATCTTGTTCCACGGGATCGGCATCGCAAACACGGCCGAGGTTGCGTCGCAGAACGTCAGCCCTTCGCGGTCATCCGCGATCCAGTCGCCGTTCGGGACTTTCACGCCAGACGTCGTGCCGTTCCACGTGAAGACGATGTCCGCATCCTTGCGGGCCTTCGACAGGTCGGGCAGCTGGCCGTAACCGGCCTTGTGTGTGGTGGCCTCGACCTTCAGCTGCTTGGTGATGTCAGTCACCCAGTCCTCACCGAACGACTCGAACGCGAAAATGTCGATCGGACGCGCGCCGAGCATCGACCAGAAGGCCGCTTCGATGGCGCCGGTGTCGGAACCCGGCATGATGCCGATGCGATAGTCGGCGGGAATCTTGAGAATGGCGCGGGTCTTGTCGATCGCCAGCTTCAGGCGCGCTTTGCCGAGCTTTGACCGGTGCGACCGGCCCAGCGATTCAAGCTTGAGATTGTCGGGGCTCCAGCCTGGGCGCTTGGCGCAGGGACCAGAGGAAAAGTGCGCACGATCAGGGCGCACAGCCGGTTTGGCGGCGGTAGACATCTGTTTTTCTCCCATCCTTACAGATGGACTGGTCGCCGTTGGGGGCGACTGGCCCGGGCCGGATATGCGCCGGAATAGGCTTCCCGTCAATTAACGCGTGCGTCGCCGCGCATTCGCCACCGCAACGCCTGCAAGGATCAGCGCCAGCGCGCCGACCATCGACCATTGCAGCGGCTCGCCGAGAAACAGCACGCCCAGCCCGGTCGCCCACAGCGGCGACATGTAGGTCGTGAAGGACACGAACACCGGCCCTGCCCGCTGGATCAGCCAGACATAGACGAACATCGCGAACGCCGTCGGCAACAGACCCAGCACGATCATCGCCGTGATCGACGCCGTGCTCGCCGCTGCTGGAAACGGCTCCATCACGACCGCATGAAGCAGCGCCGCCACCGCGCCCAGGCCGACGATCAGGAAGCTCGACACAATCGGATCGATACGCGGGGCAAGCCGCGTCCCGACATTGCCGACCGCATAAAGCCAAGCGCCGGCGATTGCGAGCAGGATGCCGAAAAAGCTCGCCCCCATGCCGTGCCCGAACTCCGGCAGAACCAGCACGACCAGCCCGCAGAAACCGAGCAGTACGCCCGTCACGCTTCGCGCCGTCAGCTTGTCGCTGGTGAACATGTGCGCCAGCAGAACGGTCGCGAACGGCGTCGCTCCATTGCAGATCGCCATCACCGCAGACCCGACAGACTCCGCCGCATGGGCGTAGAACACGAACGGGATCATCGTTGCGCCAATGCCGATCAGCGCGAACCAGCCGATCGCCCGCCACGTCACCTTGATCGCATCAACTGCGCGCGCCTGCGGACGCAACAATCGCGCGCCGAGAATCCATGCGCCCAGGAACAGCGCGCCGCTGGTGAGCCGTCCCGCGACCAGCCAGCCCGGCGTGATCGTCTCGACGCCGACGCGGATCCCCGCAAACGTCGACCCCCAGATCACGACAAGCAGGAGGAGCGCAGCCCAGCTAAGCGCCGCGCCAGTCAGACGCGGTTTCGCTCGCTCACTGGCAATTGCTGCCGCCGTTTCCACGTTCAGGCTCCGCCACAGGATGACGGCGCCCTGCTAGGCCATTTCCCCGCCCGCTGCAAAGCCACAGCGTGAAATGCCTTGAAACAAGGAACACAGTACACAAACAAGAAAAGACCCGGCGCTTCTAACGCCGGGCCTTCTGTCTGCAGGAGAAGTGGTCGCCCTAAACAGGCTTGCGCGCTTCCTTGGCGATGTTCTTGGCTTTTTCTTCGATATTGCCAGCCGTCTTCTGGACCTTGCCTTCGGCCTCTTTCATGGCGCCCTCGGCCTTGTGCTTAGGCGAATCGACGACCTTGCCGAATTCCTTCTGCACTTTGCCGGCGGCTTCTTTCATGCCGCCATCGATCTGATTCTTGTTCATGATGAAATCCTTCTGTTCCACGTCCCGCGTCCGGGTAGAGAACGTCCGGCCAAACATGAGGTTCCGTTCACGAACGCGCGTCCTCCAGCAGCAGCGTGGCTCCCTTCTCCGCGATCATCAGCGTCGGCGAATTGGTATTGCCGGACGTAATGCGCGGCATGACGGAGGCATCGATCACGCGCAGCCGTTCCACGCCACGCACGCGCAAGCGTTCATCAACGACAGCCATCGCATCAGACGCCATACCCATCTTGGCCGTGCCGACCGGATGGAAAATCGTCGTGCCGACATCGCCCGCGGCCTTCGCCAGTTCGGCATCGCTCTGCAACGCGTCGCCGGGCGCGAACTCCTGCGGCGAGAATCTTTTCAAGGCTGGCTGATCCACGATCCGCCGCACCAGACGTAGCGATTCAACAGCGGTCATGCGGTCGCTCTCAGCCGCCAGATAGTTCGGCTGGATCTCCGGCGCCGCGCTGGCATCGGGCGAACCCGCGTGCACCGATCCGCGACTGTCGGGACGCAAATTGCACACGCTGATCGTGATCGCCGGAAATGCGTACATCGGCTCGCCGAATTTCGGCAACGCCAGAGGCTGCACGTGGAACTGGATGTTTGGCGTCGCGTGGCGTTCGTGCGATTTCGCAAACGCTCCCATCTGCGACGGCGCCATCGTCATCGGCCCGCGCCGCCGCAGCGCATAGTCCGCGGCCATCAACGGTCGGCGCATCAGGTTGGCGTATTGCTCGTTCAGCGTGGGCACGCCGCTCACCTTGTAAATCGGCCGCAACTGCAGGTGATCCTGCAGATTCTCCCCCACGCCTGGACTGTGATGCGCCACATCCAGGCCCAGCGCTTTCACCCGCCCCGCATCACCAATGCCGGACAGTTCCAGCAGCTTGGGCGACTGCACCGCCCCGGCCGCAAGGATCACGCAGCCATCCGCCATCGACACGCGCCGCTCCTGCCCGCCATTCCGCGACCACGCGACACCCTCCGCCACCCCGTCACGCATCACGACCCGCTCGACCAGCGCGCCGGTCTCGACTTTCAGGTTATGCCGTCCCCGCACCGGCGTCAGGAATCCACGCGCCGATGACCAGCGCCGTCCCGCCTTCTGGTTCACCTGGAAATAGCCAACGCCCGCATTGTCCCCGGTGTTGAAGTCTCCGACTTTCGCGATCCCGGCCGACTCGGCCGCATCGGCGAACGCATCGAGCACCGTCCAGCGCATGCGCGGATGTTCGATGCGCCACTCGCCGCCCTGGGCATGATGCGCGCCGCCGTCGACATGATCCTCGTGCTTCAGAAAGTACGGCAGCACATCGTCCCACCCCCAACCGGTGAGGCCCATCTGGCGCCAGCCATCATAGTCGGCCGCTTGCCCACGCATGTAGATCATCGCGTTGATCGCCGACGATCCGCCCAGCACCTTCCCGCGCGGATAGTTCAGCGCGCGACCGTTCAGCCCCGGCACCGGTTGCGTCTGGAACATCCAGTCGGCGCGCGGATTGCCGATCGCGAACAGATAGCCGACCGGAATGTGAAACCAGATCCAGTCGTCCTTGCCGCCCGCCTCCAGCAGAAGCACGCGATTGCGTGGATCCGCCGATAGCCGGTTGGCCAGCAGGCATCCGGCCGTACCCGCACCGACGATGATGTAGTCGAACCGATCGCTCATGCGGCTTCATCGACCAGAGCGGGTAAACGATCAACTGCAATGACAATTCAGCTAGAGCCGGAACAGCGAGCGCCCCCCTCTCCCTACCCTCTCCCCACAAGGGGGCGAGGGGTGAGCACAAGCCAGCACGTTTGACGAAGCTACACGCTTGAACGCAGCCGGATGCCCTGCCATCGTCCCCGAAAATACCGGGCCAGAAAATTGGCCAAAAGGGGAGAGACACGCATGCGTTTACACTCAGCGCTTATGGCCGGACTCTGCACGCTGGCCCTGTCCGGCTGCGTGGTGTCTGTCAGCGAGACCGAACGCGTCGCCAGCCTGGCCCCACTCGCCCACGGCCCCATCGCCAATGACGCGCCGCGTGGCATCTCGCAAACGCGCCTGCAGGTGCTCGACGCAACCATGCGCAAATACATCGACGACGGCAAACTCGCCGGCGCGGTGCTCATGATCCACCAGGATGGCCGCGAAGTCTTCCACGGCGCCTATGGCTGGCGCGACCGCGAGGCCGGCGACCGCATGGCGGAGGACGACATCTTCCGCATCGCCTCACAAACGAAAGCGCTCACCAGCACCGCCATCATGATGCTGATGGAGGAAGGCAAGCTGGTGATCGACGATCCGCTCGGCAAATTCCTGCCGGAGTGGAGCAGCACAACTGTCGCTGTCGCCAACACGAAGGGCGGCTATGATGTCGTTCCAGCAAAACGCCCGATCACCATCCGCGACCTGCTCAGCCACACGGCTGGGATTTCCTATGGCACGGGCCCCGGCGAGAAGGCGTGGAAGGATGCCGGCGTCTATGGCTGGTACTTCGCCGACAAGTCCGTGCCCGTGGCCGACGTTGTCGCGAAGATGCCGAAACTGCCCATGGCCGCCCAACCCGGCGAGCAATGGGTCTATGGCTACAACACAGACATTCTCGGCGTCGTCGTCGAAAAGCTGTCGGGTCAATCGCTCGACGTCTTCCTGAAAGAACGCCTGATCGATCCGCTTGGAATGGTCGACACCGCCTTCTGCCTGCCGCCCGCAAAGCTCGATCGTCTCGCCGTCGTCTACTCGGCAAAGAACGGCAAGGCCGAACGCGCGCCCTCGCCCGGCGGTCTCGAGGGCGTCAGTCATGTCGGACAGGGCAGCTATGCCACCGGCCCATGCAAGGCGTTCGCGGGTGGCGCCGGCCTGCTCTCCACAGCGCACGATTATTCGCGCTTCCTCGAAATGCTGCGCCAGGGCGGCGTCGCGGATGGAAAGCGCTATCTCTCGCGCAAGACCGTCGAACTGATGACAAACGACACGCTGGTCAGCGCGACTTACCAACCCGGCCAGGGCTTCGGCCTCGGCTTCCGCGTGATGCTCGATCCCAGCAAGGCGGGACAGCCCGGCTCACCCGGCGATTATGGCTGGGGCGGCGCCTATCACTCGACCTACTGGGTCGATCCGAAGGAAGGCCTCACCGTCGTCTATATGACGCAGATCATTCCGGCCGGCGGCCTTGAGGATCAGTCGAAGATCCGCTCGCTGATCTATTCCGCGCTCGAATAGCTACTTCACTGCCGAATACGCGAACGTCCCGCACAGGTGCGTGTCTTCCTTCGGCGGCCACTGGTCGCCGTCGAAGGCGGCGATGGTCAGCGTCTCGCCGGTCGTGTCCGCCTGCGTGTAGGTCGCGAACGCCATCGCTGTCTTGCAGAAGCCGCCATTCGGCGTCGTCGCGGGGATGGTCTCCTTATCGACGGTGTACATCACGATCTTCGTGGGATCGAACGGGCCGGCCGTGGCGGGGAACACGCTCGCGAAGTCATAGGGCTTGTCGCCCATCTCGGCGCCGCCGGGCATCAGCGTCGTCTCATACGTGATGCCGTTCTCGAACGCGAAGGTCGCGCCCTCCGGCAGGTTCGGGCTGGCCTGCGGCGTCGGCGTGAGAGTGAGCTTGCCGGGGGTGAAGCTCATCGCGGTCTTCGACATCGCTTCATAGGTGCGTGCGGGTCCTACCGCTGCGGGCACGAACGGTGCACCAGGATCGTCCTGCCCCATCTCTTCCGGTGTCGGCTCGATCGTCGC
>CALRWU020000119.1:0-8098 GCA_943371945.1 Azorhizobium sp. AG788 | reverse complement strand
CTTCTGCTTCTTGGGATCGCTGTCTGGGCCGGATGCCATGACTTAGCCTGTGACGACGGCGCCGCCGCTGTCCGGCAAGCCCCACTCACTCCACGAGCCATCGTAGACTGCTGCATCGTCATGACCCAGCAGCGACTGGGCGAGTGTGAGGATGGCAGCGGTAACACCCGAGCCGCAGGTGTTGATGATCGGCTTCGAGAGATCGACGCCGGCCTTGTCGAACACCGCGCGGATTTCCACTTCTGGCTTGAGCGCGCCGTTGATCAGGATATCGCCAAACGGAACGTTGAGCGCGCCGGGCATATGGCCTTTGCGCAGGCCGGGACGGGGCTCTTCGACTTCACCCTTGAAGCGGGCGGCAGAGCGCGCATCGACAAGTTGCGCGCTGCCGGTTTCGAGAGCCTGCTGAACCTGATCCAGCGTGCGGACGATGTCGCGGCGGGGACGGACGGTGAAGTGACGGTCGGCCACGAAGTGGGGCGGAAGGTCTTCAACTTCGCCGCCGGCCGTGCGCCAGGCTTCGAAGCCGCCGTCGAGCACGGCGACGTCGGCATGGCCCATGACGCGGAACATCCACCAGCCGCGGGCGGAGGCGAGGAAGCCGTTCTGGTCGTAGCAGATGATGCGGTGACCATCGCCGAGGCCGAGGCGGCGGACGCGCGAGGAGAACTTCTCCGGCGGGGGCAGCATGTGGGGCAGGTTGATGGTGGTGTCGGCGATGTCGTCGATATCGAAGAACCGGGCGCCGGGGATGTGGTGGGCGTCATAGGCCTGGCGGCCGGTACGCGGGGCGTCAGGCATGAACCAGGAGCAGTCCAGCACCCGTACGTCGGGGGCGGAGAGGTGTGATTTCAGCCACTCGGCGGAAACCACCGGCTTGTCCGGGCGAAAGTGGGCGACCATGGGAGGCCTGCTCCGTGGGCTGGCGGGAGATACGCACGTTTCAACTAGCCATAGCTGGGCGCACCTGCAAGGCGAGGCGAGACTCTCAATTCAACGCATTTGGAGCGCGCCCGCTGAAGAGGCTGTGGAGAACCAGACTCGACCGCAAGCGGCAGAGGCGCGCGACGTAATTCCGGACGGGCGGCGACGATTCTGAAAGCCCCGAAAACTGTGCGGATTCGTTACACTGGCAAGACAGGAACCCGTCGGGCGTTTGGTTAATTCAATCGCTCGCGCACGGGGCGAAGCCGGTTGTTTGCGGCACAGTAAAAGCGTTTTTTCGGTGAACAGGTTCACTTCACCCCAACGGGGACTGAAGACGCCGGAAAGTTCGCCTACCCGGGACGGTAAAGGCGATCCGACGGAACCCAAGACAAGCCAAATAGCCCTTGCGGAGGGGGGTGAACGGTCTCGGCCCGGCCAGGTTTTCTGGTCCGGGGATTGCGTGACGTTGGGTCCGGCTAGCGCCGGTAAGGGCAGAGTGGGCATGGAAAAGAGCAGCGGCGCAGACGCGGGCCGATTCGAGCTGTGGAGCGATGCTTCAGAGGCGCGAACCGCTTATCCGGTCGGGACGAGCTCGCTGAAGCGGGCGATGGATCTCGTCTTCGTCCTTCCGGTGCTTGTGTTCACCGCTCCGCTGCTGATGGTGATCTACGCGCTGATCAAGATTCTCGATCCGGGTCCGGCGCTGTTCACGCAGCTGCGTGTTGGCCGCAGTGGTGAACAGTTCATCGTCTACAAGTTCCGCACGATGCGCGTCGATGCCGAAGACAGGCTGCAGCAGGTGCTCAAAAGCGATCCGAGCAAGGCCGCCGAATGGGCCAAGTACCAGAAGCTGCGCAATGATCCGCGCGTGACGATGATCGGGCGTTTCCTGCGCAAGAGCAGCCTCGATGAGCTGCCCCAGCTGCTCAACATCCTGCGCGGCGAGATGTCGGTGATCGGGCCCCGCCCGGTGACGGCGGCCGAGGTGCAGCAGCGCTATGGCGCGGCCTATCCGTTCTACACGGCGGTACGTCCTGGCGTGCTGGGCTTGTGGCAGGTGAAGGGTCGCAACAGCCTGACCTACCCGGAACGGATCGCGCTCGATGTGCAGTACGTGAAAACGTGGTCGATCTGGCAGGACTTCAAGATTGTCTTCATGGCGATCCCGGTCGTGCTGCTGGCGCGCGGCGCGTACTGAACGGTTCCCCCGGTTTCCATAGGCGGAAGTCCAACTCCCTGAACAGCTACGGATTGCGGCTTGCGGCCTCTAGCCGGCCACGCGTGTAACCGGATTTTGCGTGCAGGTTGTATTCAGATCCTTGAATCGAAACGGCTTCTGCACATTGAACAATTCTTAAGACGCAACATGAAAGGTGGCCTGCTAGCGTTTTGATGCGTTGTTTCCTGCGCGATCATGCGTTTGCCTGGGAGAACATCTTGGCCGTCACCGATAGCCGCTCGGGTTGGGTTACCCCCACGCTCCGCGTTGCGGACGTCGATGCGGGCTACGCAGATATTCGTCGCGCGGTTGCGGACGATGCCATGCTGTCCGACCCGCTGGCCGACGAGCCGAAATGGCCGGCGTGGAAAGTCACGGTTGCGCTCGTGGTTTTCTGCTCCGCTTTCTGGAGCGGGGTCTGGTATCTCGCATCGCTGTTCTTCCGCTAGGACTCAGCCCTCATACCAACTCGGAACAGGCAGGCCTTTCTCCTTGAGGAAGGCGCCGTTGTAGAGCTTCGACAGGTAGCGGTTGCCGTAGTCGCACAGAATGGTGACGACGGTGGAGCCGGGTCCGAGCTTCTTCGCCATGGCGATCGCGCCAGCGATGTTGATGCCGGACGAGCCGCCGAGGCACATCCCTTCTTCCTTTGTGAGCGCGAAGATGGTGCGCAGCGCGTCGGCGTCGTCGATGCGCCATGCGTCGTCGACCTCAATGCCTTCGAGGTTTGCGGTGATCCGGGACTGGCCGATGCCTTCGGTGATCGAGGTGCCTTCGGATTTGAGTTCGCCGGTCTTGTAGTACGAGAAGAGGGAGGCGCCGCCGGGATCGGCGAGGCCGATCTGAACCTTTTTGCTGCGCTCCTTGAGGGCCATCGAAACGCCGCCGAGCGTGCCACCCGAGCCGACCGCGCAGATGAAGCCGTCGACCTTGCCCTCGGTCTGCTCCCAGATTTCCGGGCCGGTGGTTTCATAGTGCGCGTTGCGGTTGGCGACGTTGTCGAACTGGTTGGCCCAGATGGCGCCCAGCGGTTCGGTCTTCGCCATCTCGTCGGCGAGGCGCTGGGAGTATTTCACGTAGTGATTGGGGTTGGCGTAGGGGACAGCGTCGACCTCGACCAGCTTGGCGCCGAGGGAGCGAACGGCATCCTTCTTTTCCTGGCTTTGGGTGCGCGGCATGACGATGACCGTGCGATAGCCAAGGGCATTGCCGACCACGGCGAGGCCGATGCCGGTGTTGCCGGCCGTACCTTCGACGATCGTGCCGCCGGGTTTGAGGCGGCCGGATTTCTCGGCGTCGCGGATCATTCCGAGGGCGGCGCGGTCCTTGACCGACTGGCCGGGATTCAGGAATTCCGCCTTGCCGTAGATGTTGGCCCCGGCCAGCTCGGAGGCGCGCCGCAGCTTGACCAGCGGGGTGCGGCCGATGGCTTCGACAACGTTGGAATAGATGCGCATCGGCAACCCCTTCGACCCGGCCGGCGCCGGTATTCGCCCCTATCACCTAGGGAGAATGGGGTGAGGGATCAACTGCACCCGTTTGATCTGGCCGCCTGATCCGGTGGGGCAGAGCTTACGTAAGCCTGAGGCCCGGCTGTTCCGGGCAATCCATCACGGGCCAAAATGACGCCACAGGACAACGCCTACGCCGCTTTCATGCTGGACCACGCGGCAGGGCTTCTTCCGCCGGCCGAATCGCTGGTTGCGGATCTCCACGTCGCGCTCTCGACGGAGGGCAGCCGCTATGCCGGCATGCTGGACAGTGCTGGCGGGGCCCTGCTCGAATCTGTGGAACCTGAACTCGTCGCCGTGGGGCCTTTCCATCGAAGGAACGGGGCGAGTCCAAGGGAACAGGAGGCGCCAGCTGCGATGATCTCCTCCTCGCGGCTGGCGCCGCATCTGGATGCTGACCTCCTGGCGCTGCGCTGGCGCCGTGACATTGCCGGCGTGCCGACCTATCGCACCAACATACCGATGTTGCGGCTGCTACGGCTTGATCCGGGGGAGCGTGCGCCGGGGCATTCCCACGGCCGGCGCGATGTCACGGTGGTGTTGAAGGGCGCGTTTGCGGACGAGAATGGCCTCTATGAGAAGGGTGATCTTGCGTTTGCCATGCCGGGCCTTCGGCACCAACCGCGTGCGGTAGGCGTTGAACCTTGTGTCTGCATGGTCGCGACAGAACGGGGCCGTCCTGTTCGTGGCCTGCTGGGCCTGTTCGGAATTGGCGTTGGCAAGCTGGAGAAACGGACATGAGATTTTTGCTGCTGGTCCTCGCGATGGTGTTCGCTCCCGTGATGGCGACGGGGCAGGCGATGGCTCAGCCCTGGAAGCCCGCGCATGGCGAGAAGCTGGCGTTTGATGTGCTGCGCGATGGCGGAGCGCTGGGCACACATGTCGTGAGCTTCGCACGCGATGGCGACACGCTGACGGTGAAGACGGCGGTCGAGCTGAAGGTGGCGTTCGGTCCGTTGACGCTGTTCGACTACGCGCACGACGTGACCGAGAAGTATCTGCGCGACAAGCTGACCTGGGTTGGCTCGCGCACCAAGAAGGACGGCAAGTGGAAGACGCTGTCGGCCGAGGCGGTCGAGGGCGGCATCGATGTGAAGGGCGCGAAGTTCAAGGGCTTGCTGAAGGGCATGGTGATCCCTTCGACGCACTGGAATGCTGACGAGATGAAACAGGCGGCGATGTTCTCGACCGAGACCGGCGAGATGCTGCCGATGAAGGTGGTCGATCGCGGCATCGAGAAGATCAAGGCGGCCGGGACGACGATCGACGCGCGTCGATTCGATGTCACGTCAGAGCTGGTTGCCAGCTTCTGGTATGACGCCAACGGTCGGTGGGTGAAATGCGCGTTCACCGCTGAGGGCTCTAAGATCGAATACGTGCTGCGCTAGCGGAGCCGCACGAGGAAAATCGGTTCGATTCGTAAACTATCGAACAGACCAGCGTCTGCTGACTGACCCACGATACCGATCCGATCGACTCAGACTGGCAGAGCCGATCTGACGGTCGAGAGTCGCTTTGCAAACGGGTTGTATTCCAGAATTTGGTGTCACCAGACGCCTCGGCACGCAATCGTTGCTGGCGCCATGAACTTGCTGCGCGCGCTCCTCGTCAGCCCGGATGATGCGGCGCGGCGCGACGTGGCGCACCTTCTCAGTGACTACAGTTTTGACTGCGTAGGGGCGGCGGACGGCATCGACGCGCTGCACTTCGCGTCTCGAGATGGAATCGACCTGATCGTCACCGATGTTCGTCTTCTGAAGATGGATGGACCCCAGTTTCTCGATATCGTGACGGATGGCGCCTTCGGCGCAAAGCCGCCGCCGGTCATCATGTGCGCCAGCTTCCTGCATGAACAGGCCTGGGTCAGGAAACTCGTGATGCCGCGCGTCACGCTGCTCTCACGACCATTCACAGCCGACGCCTTCGCGGTCGCCCTAAATGCAGCGTTTTCTGCGGAATGAGCAGAGTTGCGGACGATCGGGGCACTTTCTCGGTCCGCACGCGCGCCAGTGTATGACGTCGAACAGACAGTCGCGCCGCCATGACGTCAGGGTTCTTCGCATGGGGGATTCGGTTTCGCACCGGATGAAGCGGCGGACGCCATGACCGCGTTCGATTTTTTGGGGCCAGATCATTGTCGCTGCTCGACGGAACCCGCCGCGCCCTCGCACGCCCTATATATGGATGTATCGGACAACCACCTTTCGGCGGCGTCCGGCAGAGAGATGTGTGTGCTCCCCGTCGTCAGCGGGATTGAGTCATGTCTCCAACAAGCCAGGCTGAACTCAAGAACGCTATATTATTGCGCCTGCCGGCTGGGGAAATGGCTGCGCTTCGCGGGCAGATGGAGCGTGTGGCGATGCGCTCGGGCGACATCCTGCAAGCCGCTGCCGAACCCGCCAAATCCATCTACTTCCTGGAGTCCGGGATCATCTCGCTGCTGGCGCCGCTGGAGCAGGGCGGGCGGATCGAGATTGGCCATGTCGGGCGTGAAGGGGCGGCCGGGGTTCATGCCGCGCTGGGCGCAGAAACGCTGACGTCAGAGATCATGGCGCAGAGCGATGGCGTCGTGCTGCGGGCGGATGTTGCTGTGGTCCGTGGCATGATGGAGTCCTCGCTGCCGCTTCGAAAGGGGCTGACCCGCTTCGCCAATGTGCTGCACGCACAGGTCGCACAGACAGCGGCGTGCAATGGCGCGCATGAAGTCGTGCAGCGGCTCGCGCGCTGGTTGCTGATGGTGCACGACCGGTCGGATGGCGACACACTTCTTCTGACGCACGAGCTGATCTCGCTGATGCTTGGCGTGACGCGGCCGGGCGTGACGATCGCCGCAGGCGCTCTGCAGAAGGCTGGGCTGATCCAGTATTCGCGTGGACGCCTGACGATCATCGATCGCGCCGCGCTCGAGGGCGCCGCGTGCGAGTGCTACGGGATCGTGGCGGCGTACTACCGCTCTGAGCTGGCTTAGGCTTCGGACGCCAGCTTCAGTCCGACCATGCCGGCGACGATGAGCAGGGCAGAGCCGATGCGCATCGGCGTTGCCGCTTCACCGAGAACGATGATGCCCAGCACGAATGCGCCGACGGCGCCGATGCCGGTCCAGATGGCGTAGGCGGTGCCGAGCGGCAGCGATTTCATCGCCATCGAGAGCACGATGAAGCTCGCGATCATCGCGACGACGGCGATGCTGGCTTCGACAGGTTTGGTGAGATTGTTCGAGACCTTGAGCATGTAAGCCCAGAGAACTTCGAGCAGGCCGGCGATGCCAAGAAATACCCAGGCCATGCGGCCCTCCAGTTCAGGGTCGGGCCGTCCCGCGCGTTTCCCGATATGGGGGAGGTCGTCCTCGCAAGGGTTATGTGGGACAGCCCGGGATTGAGGTCAACGGACGCTTTGACATGGCCATTGGTCGGCCTATCCATCCCTCATGGCCGAATGGACGGACCGGGCGATATCGCTGGGCTTGAGGCGTTTCGGGGAGACCGGGGCGATCCTTGAGGTGTTTGCGCGCGAGAAAGGCCGGCGCAACGGCATGGTCTATGGCGGATCGAGCCGGACCAAACGGGCGCCTATGCAGCCGGGCAATACGCTGTCGGTGACGTGGAAGGGAACCGAGGGCAATCTCGGTTTCTTCACGGCGGAAGCGGAGGACGAGCGCGCGGCGCGCCTGATGGCGAATGCAGAATCGCTGGCGGGGCTGTCGGCGATAACGGAATTGCTGGCGGCGGTGCTGCCGGAGGGTGAGGCGAAGCCGGCGCTGTTCGACGCGAGCGAGACGCTGCTGGACCTTCTGACCGAGGAAGAGATCTGGCCGGCACTATTTATCCGGTGGGAGCTCGGCCTGCTGTCGATGATGGGATACGGGCTCGACCTTGAGCATTGTGCCGTGTCCGGATCGAATGACGGTCTGACCCATGTGAGCCCCAAATCGGGCCGGGCTGTGCGGGGATCAGAGGCTGAACCCTATCTGGATCGGCTATTGGTGTTGCCGCAGTTCCTGATTGATCCACGGGCGCCGGCGACGCCTGTGGATATCCGCGCGGGGTTCCGCCTGACCGGTCACTTCCTGATCGAACGGTTGTTCGCAGATCTTAACCGCTCGGCGCCGGAAGCACGCTACCTGATGATTGACCGGCTGGAGCGGGCGGGGCGACTGTCCGCCGGTTGATTCGTATTTCGTGCAGGAACTGGCATGTCCAAAGACAAGACCATGGAACCGTCCGACAATGGCGGGGACATTATCGACGAGCCGATGAACGAGGCGCTGTCCCGGCGCTATCTCGCCTATGCGATGTCGACCATCACGGCGCGGGCGCTGCCGGACGCGCGCGACGGGCTGAAGCCTGTGCACCGCCGCGTGCTGTACGCGATGAGCCAGCTGGGGCTGAACCCGCAGGGCGGCCACAGGAAGTCGGCCACCGTGGTCGGCGCGGTCATTGGC
>CALRWU020000118.1:0-8105 GCA_943371945.1 Azorhizobium sp. AG788 | reverse complement strand
TCGAAGGTCGCTCCGTCGGCCAGCGCTTTGTCGTCTTCCCGTGGATCGGCTGCGGCGAGTGCGCCACCTGCAAGCGCGACCAGGAGCACATCTGCAACAAGCCGCGTCAGCTCGGCATCCAGGTTGCTGGCGGCTATTCCGAGTACGTCCTCGTCCCGCACCCGAAATACCTGCTCGACGCAACCGGCGTTCCCGAAGGCCTCGCCGCCACCTACATGTGTTCGGGCATCACGGCCTACTCGGCGCTGAAGAAGGTCCGCACCGCTTATGAAGGCGAGTCCATCGCCATCGTTGGTCTCGGCGGCGTCGGCATGATGGGCCTGCAGTTCGCACGCGCCATGTTCCCGAACAACAAGATCATCGGCTGCGACATCGACCCGAAGAAGCTCGATGCCGCGATGGCCGCCGGCGCCCACGCCGTCTACAATTCGAAAGAGGCTGACGGCCTGAAGCAACTCAAGCTCGACACGGGCGGCGGCGTCGCTGCTGCGGTCGATTTCGTCGGCTCCACGCCCTCGCTCAACTTTGCCAACGGCGCCATCCGCCGCGGCGGCGAGATCGTGGTGGTTGGCCTGTTCGGTGGCAAGTTCGCCGCCCCGATCCCGTCCTTCCCGGGTCGCCCGTATTCGATCGTCGGCTCCTACACGGGCCCGCTCGGCGAAACGCGCGACATGATGGAACTGGTCCGCGCCGGCAAGATCTCGCCGATCCCGGTCGAAACCCGCCCGCTCGATCAGGCCGACAAGACGCTCAACCAGCTGCGCGAAGGCACGATCGTTGGCCGCGTTGTGCTGAAGCCGTAAAGGCTAAGCCGCGATCCCGGCGATCAGCTCGCGCTCGCCCATGGCGGCTGCTATCTTGGACGTCAGCTCGCGCTGGTCCAGGGGCTTCGAGACATAATCGGTCATCCCGAGCGCCAGGTAACGTTCGCGATCGCCGCTCATCGCATCGGCCGTCAGCGCGATCACCGGCAGCTTGCTCCACGCTTCCGGCGCAGCGCGCATCCGCTTGATCGCTTCCTTGCCGTCCATGACCGGCATGTGCACATCGAGCAGCACGATGTCGAAAGGCTCTTCGCGCAGGCGGTCCAGCGCTTCCTGGCCGTTGACGGCCTCGACGAATTTCGGCGCCAGCGCCGCTGTGAACAGCTTCACGACCTGTCGGTTTACCGCATTGTCGTCCACCAGCAGGATGCGGATGCCGTGCAGCCTGCGCAGCCTGTCTTCGTCCACGGGCGGCAACGCGATTTCGCCCCGCGCCGAACTTGCATCGTTCTTGACCGCTTCGGCCTTGAAAGTCAGCGTGAACGTCGAGCCCTCGCCCAGCGTGCTTTCGACCGTCACATCGCCGCCCATCAGGCGCGCAAGCTGGCGGGTGATGGCAAGCCCGAGGCCTGATCCACCGAAGCGCCGTGTGATGGTCGCATCAGCCTGCGTGAACGTCGTGAACAGGCGCTGAATCACGGCCGGCGTCATCCCGATGCCCGTATCGCGCACGGCCACGGTGATCATCCACTTGCCCGGCTCGGTTTCCTGCGAGCTGACCTTGACGTCGACGCGGCCGCTCTCGGTGAACTTGATGGCGTTCGACAACAGGTTGCCGACGCACTGGCGCACCCGCACCGGATCGTAGTGCAGCAGTCTCGGCAGTCCCGGTGCGATCTCGAGGTCGATGTTGAGCCCACGCTCCACCGCTTTCGACAGGAACAGCTGGCGCAGGCGGTCCAGCGTGACGCCAAGTTCGCCATCCGTGCTGGCGATCTCGATCTTGCCGGCTTCGATCTTCGACAGGTCGAGCACGTCGTTCAGCAGCGCCGTGAGCGTGCGGCCGGACTCGAGAATGATATCCACCTTCTCGCGCTGATCCGTCAGCAGCCCGTCGCTCACCAGCGACTGCGCCATGCCCAGCACACCGTTCAGCGGCGTGCGGATCTCGTGGCTCATCGACGCGAGGAAGTTCGATTTCGCGATGGTCGCTGCTTCCGCCTGTTTCTTGGCTTCGATCAGCGCAAGTTCCTGCGCCTTCTGCTGCTGGATATCCAGCATCAGGCCGATCGCGCGCGTCGGTACGCCATGCTCGTTGCGCTGCACCCGCATGAACAGGCGCACCCACTGCTCGCTGCCGCCCGGGCGATAAAGCCGCGCGTCGATCGACTCGACGACCGGCGACCGCAGACAGCGCTCCCAGCTCTCGCGTACCGCCGGAATATCGTCGTCGTGATACATGCCAAACGGCATCATCGCATGACGCGCCAGCGCTTCCTGCCCGGCCAGCGCCTGGTATTGCGGCGAGGTCCAGCGCTCGGAAGATCGCAGGTCGATCTCGTAGACGCCCGCACTCGCGGCGCTCATCGCGATCTCGAGGCGATCGTTCATCACCGACGCCTGGTCGCGCGCATCAACCAGCTCGGTGATGTTCTGTGACAGGCCGATGATTTCGTACTTGCCGGATGGCAGCCTGCGGCCCGAGTTGAACTGCGCCAGCGTGTGCCGCCATGTCCCGTCCGGCTTGCGGCGGCGCAGGTGCAGCGTCGCGGTGCCGCCCTCGTTCGACAGGCGCTCGCGAACCTGTGCATCCTTCTCGACGTCGTCCTGGTGCAGGTCCTTGACGATCTCGCTGATATGGTAGGTTGGCAGCGGATCGCCGCGGCGGACCAGCGCTTCCGAGAAGTGGAACATGCCGTCATCCGGATTGTACCGGAACATCCCGATGTCGGCATCGCGCATCAGCCGGTCGCGCACATCGATCGCCGCGACCAGCTTGCCGAGCATGCTCCACTCGCTGGTCACATCCGTCAGAGTCGCAATGCCTTCGGTGACGCCGCGCCCCCAGCGCGGCCGCAGCCAGCGCTCGCCGCGCGGCGTGACGAAGCGATAGACCGTCCCCTCGCCATAGGCCTTGTGTTCGGCGGCCGAGCTCTCCAGGACGTCATTCAGCTTCTGACCAACCGCTCCCTGCGGCGCCAGCCCGGTCAGCTCGAAGAACAGGTGGTTGGCGACGACCAGCAGATCATCAGCATCCACGCGCGCGCCTGCGATGCCGAGCGCCCCAAGCTGCTCGAGCAACGCCGCAGCGTCGGTGTCTGGTTGGTGGACCAAGTCTCAGCCCCTGCCGTCGGTATAAGCCCAACGACGGAACCTAGCCCCCCGCGTGTTAACGCGTTGTTGCCAACGGCTTCCGTTTCCCCACGGAAACCGCAGGTGTTCTTTGCCCAAATCGTAAACGGGCCTACCCCGCCGTAATGTTCGCGCCGCCCATAATCCTTTGCAAACCGCCCATTCCGCCCACCTCGTTCTCCCGCGCGATGAACTTGGCGTCGGTCGAGGCAAAATAGTCGCGGCTCTTGATGGTGGAGACCTTGATGAACTCCGCCTCCACCAGGTCAGCCTTCAGGGTCAGCAGGGTGAAGCCCTTGGAAAACGCGTTGTAATACAGGACCTCGTCGTTCGCTTCCGGCATCATCCAGTTCAGCTCTTCAAACGGCAGGTTGTCCCCGGCGCCGTTTGACGTCACCGACGTGCAGCCGAACTCCACCCCCCGCTTCTGGCCGGACGAATCATGCAGCTCATTGGCCCAGGCTGTGTGGGTATCGCCCGTCAGCGTAACGAGCCGGGCCTTGGCGGCCTTGGCCGAGGCGTACAGCCGCTCCCTCGCCGCCGGGAAGCCAGACCATGCATCCGGATTCCATTCGAAACCCCAGCGCGCCGTCGCATAGAAGCGCTTGGCCCCAGGGCTCACCGTCGCGTACTTGTCGGCCGGCAGATATTTCTGCAGGTCGGGCATCTTCACTTTGGCCATGGTGACCTGATTGCCCAGCACCTGCCATTTCTTGCCCGCCTGGGCCGACTGCTTCAGACCCTCCGCGAGCCAGGCTTCCTGTTCCGGCCCGAGCATGGTGCGGGCTGGATCGTTGATCTTCGCCTTCAGCGCTTCGATGATCGGCGGACGATCCACGTCGGGCGCCATGAAGATCTCGTCGAAGGTCAGATCCTCGCCGCGGCCCACCAGCCGGCTTTCCAGCAGGAAGAGAGTCGCAAGGTCCCCGATGTCGAACTTGCGCCAGATCGCCTCGCGCGCCCGGCCCGGGACCGGTTCGCGCACCGGCATCCATTCCAGATAGGCCTGCACCGCCGCCGCCTTGCGCACGCTCCAGTCGCCTTCGGTCTCGGGCTGATGGTTCTCCGCGCCGGTGCGATAGGAGTTGTTGGTCGATTCATGGTCGTCCCACGTGCAGAACCACGGTGCGATCGCGTGCGCCGCCTGCAGGTCTGGGTCAGACTTGTACTGCGCATGCCGCGCGCGATAGTCGGCCAGCGTCACGATCTCATGCGTGGGCTCATGGTTGCGCCCAAGCTGCTTGCCCATCACGCCGCCATATCCCGCGACGCCGTATTCGTAGATGTAATCCCCGAGATGGATCACCGCGTCGATCCCGCCCTTGGCGCCGCGTTTGGCGATCTCGCGATAGGCGTTGAAGAAACCGAACGGCCAGTTCGAGCACGATACGACAGCCATGCGGTAATCGGCCGTGCCCTTCTCCGGCAGTGTCCGCGTCACGCCGCCCGGCGACGCAGTCTGGCCCGCCGTGAACCAGTAATAATACATCTGCCCCGGCTTCAGCCCGTCGACATCAACCTTGACCGTGTAGTCGCGCTCCGGCCCCGTCGTGAACGTCCCGCGCTTGACCACGTCCTTGAACGCCGAGTCCCGCGACAGCGCCCAGCCTACCGGCACGGGCCCGTCCGTCTCGGGCGATACCCGGGTCCACAGCACGACCGCCGTCTGGGTCGGATCGCCCGACGCCACCCCGTGGCTGAACGCGGCCCTGCCCGTATAAGCGGGTCCTGCCGGAGCAGCGGTTGTGCAGGCCGCAGCCCCCAACCCTGCCATCCCAAGTCCAAGCGCCCCGCGCCGTGTCAGCCTGGTCATGGATTTATCCTTCCCACTGGGATACTTGCCCCATTCCCTACCTTGCACTGCATCGCGACGAAAGCATGTCAGACCCCGCCCCGACCTTCAGCCTGACCGCCCCTGCGGAAGCAGCGAACGCGCGGCTCGACAAATGGCTGGCCGACTCGGGCACCGGCATGTCCCGCTCCCGCCTGCGCGTGCTGATCGAGGAAGGCCGGGTTACGGCCAATGGCAAGCCCGCCACGGACGCCAGCGCCAAGGTGCTGCCCGGCGCCGTCTACGCCATCGACCTGCCCGCCCCCGTCGGCGCCCTGCCCGAACCTGAAGATATCCCCCTCGACATCGTCTTCGAGGACAAACACCTCATCGTCATCAACAAGCAGGCTGGCCTCGTCGTCCACCCCGCCGGCGGGTCGGAGCGCGGCACGCTGGTCAACGCGCTGCTCTTCCACTGTGGCCCGGAGCTCACCGGCATCGGCGGCGTCGCTCGCCCCGGCATCGTCCACCGTCTCGACAAGGACACGTCCGGCGTCATGGTCGCCGCGAAATCCGAAGCGGCCCACACCGCCCTCACCGCCATGTTCGCCGCCCACGACATCGAGCGCGCCTACCTCGCCGTGACGCGCGGCGCGCCGCGACCGTTGATCGGGCGCATCGAGACCAATATCGGTCGCTCGCCGTCCGACCGGAAGAAGATGGCGGTGATGAAGGAGAAGCATTTCCGCGCCGACCACTGGTCCGACGACTCCAGCCAGGAGAACGACCTGCCGCAAGGCAAGATCGCCATCACCAACTATCGCGGCATTGAAACCTACGGACGCCTCGATGCGACCGGTACGCAACCCGCCGCCGCGCTTGTCGAGTGCCGCCTCGAGACCGGACGTACGCACCAGATCCGCGTCCACATGGCCCACATCCAGGCGCCGGTCCTCGGCGACCAGACTTACGGCAAGCACCGCTGGCTCCGTGCGGACGGCAAGGGCCCCGCCTTCGAACGCGCAACCGCCACCGCAAAAGCTTTCGAACGCCAGGCCCTCCACGCCGCCATCCTTGGCTTCGTGCATCCCATCACCGGCGAGCAACTCCGCTTCGAGCGCGACCCGCCCGCCGACATGGCCGACCTGATCGACGCGCTGAGGGCGATGCCGACGTAGCTCAAGCTCAGTGTGGCAACATCCATGTGTGCTCGAACGGCATGCCGCAAATTTCAAACGGCCTGCCTCGGTCCTTCCCGGGCGAATATGTACTCGCCAGCGCCATCGCCAATGTTGCTTTGACGAGTGCATTATCGCCGCCTGTGGGCGTTTTGAACAGGGCGGCGACCTTCCCGT
The DNA here is from genome assembly GCA_943371945.1 of Azorhizobium sp. AG788. Classification (GTDB taxonomy): domain Bacteria; phylum Pseudomonadota; class Alphaproteobacteria; order Caulobacterales; family Hyphomonadaceae; genus UBA7672. Next base: position 1,863 of record CALRWU020000118.1, on the reverse strand, counting down.
CCGGGCCGATGCACAGCTCCACCTTCACTGTCCCTGAGACCCCATTCGCCAAGGACGTCGAGGGATACGCAGGCTCTGAAGCCCGGGTCAGCAGGAGTGGGCGATCTTGCTCCGATATCCGCGAGTACTCCCGAAAATCGAGCTCCTTCGGAGTCGCCCCCAAGAACCAAACGTACGTAAATGAGTAGTTGCAGACGTCGACTGCCTTGTCGCCGGCGCGCGCAGGCTTGAACCGCAAACCATTCGATACCCAGTTTAGCGTGGCTTCGTCGAGACGCGGGTATCCCGATGATTTCGAGACTTTCGCCGACGAATTCACTCCAGCCGCGCTGACGCAAAGTGTAATGGTCGTCTCACCTTCTTCGCGGCTTCGTCTCGAGGCAGCCGGATACGTCAGCGGCCGGACCTTGCCGACATCCAATATCGGCTTCGCAGTGACAGCAGGATCATTCGCATCAAGTACTTCCTGCGCATGCGCCGCGACCGCGCCAACCGCGACCGCAGCAGCCAAAACAATCGCCCGAAAAATCATGCGCACTCCCCCAAACCCCACGACAAAACTATCGCCGGCAGGAGGCGCATGCAACGCGGACCGGCGCCAGACCTAACGTCCGCCGTCCATCTTCCACTGATAGTCGAGCCGCCAGCCGCACACGGCCATCGCCTCGCCATTGAACTCAGCCGGCACGAACTTCGCCGTCTGCGCCCATGCCAGCGTTGCGCTGTCGAGCGCCACCGATCCCGATGATCGCGCGAGCTTCACATCGGCCAGGCGCCCATCGACCGTGACGCACGATTCCAGCGTCGTCGTTCCGACGTCGCCGCTGCGCATCGCGCTCTCCGGATATTTCGGAAGCGGCGTCGATGTGTCGACCCGTGGCCGGCGCGTCATGCCGGTCATGTCGGGCTTCCACTGCACGAAGAAGGCGGGCTTCGCACTGAACGCGCCAGCCTGCGCCGCAGATGCGGACACCGGCTGCGCGACCACGCGCGATTCCGCCACCGGGCCAAGCGGCACCGGCTCCATCGCAGCAGAAATAGGCGGTGGACCGAATCCCGGAAGGGTCGGCATCGCCAGATCAATTTGCGGTAAGGTGGGCATCGCGGCGCAACCCGCGAGCCCTAGTGCCGTCCCGACCGCAAGCCACCCAGCCCTCAGTCGTACTGCAGCAAACATGCTGCCCCTCCTTTGTTGGAGCACCACGAAGACAACACACTGCCATTGGTCTTTGCAGAGCGCGACTGGAATCTGAGATCGCCGCTCGAAAAAGTTTCGCGTCGCGCGTTCTGGTTCAGCCAGCGCGGCTCATGATTGACGACCATTCCTCTTGCGACATGAAACCGTCCTTGTCGCTGTCGACGAATGTCTTGAACACCCACGCTTGGTAGCCAAGGAATTCCTGTCGGTTGAGCGTGCGTCCACCCTCGCTGTTCGCGCCCTTGAAAAGAGCCGCTGCATTCATCTTCGCCTTGCCCTGAAGCGAGTCCTTGAACTCGCCCGTGTTCAGCTCGCCATCGCCATCCTTGTCGACCTCCGCAATGCGCGTGACCTGGAAGGCGAGATATTCATTGAGGTCGCACTTCCCGTCGGCATTCTTGTCGAGATAGGCGATGATCATCCCGGGTTGCTGGGCGACCGCCACCGGCACGAATGCCGGCGCGACCAGAACCAGCCCAGCCAGAACCGCGTATTTCATGGCCAGTTTCATTGGATGTCCTCCCGTCGGGCGCAAAAAAGCTACCACACGGTACGCATTGAACCCAGCCCGGCTGCCCCATCGTCCTGATCGCCTGTTTTCTAATGGAAAAGCAGGACCCGCCTGGCGCGGCCTTGAAAAAATTCCCTGCGATCACAAATAGATG
>CALRWU020000117.1:0-8130 GCA_943371945.1 Azorhizobium sp. AG788 | reverse complement strand
GCCATCTGATCCGCCATCCTGCCACGCCTTGAGACCGAGGTTCCAGGAGGGCGCAAACTCCAGCCCCGCTGCGACCTCCAACACATTCCGCTCGCAGTCATCACGTGCGCGATGACCGGCTTCGACATTCACATAGCCTTCGCGATCACCCAGCGCGAACGACCGTCCGATCGCGGCGCGGACCTCATAGCCGCCGCCGACGCATTCGGCCCCGTCGAGCGACTCTCCGCCCAGGTAGGACGCCAAAAGCGAGAAAGATGTGCGGTCATCGATGGCGAACGCCTTCTGCACGCCGACCCGAAAGCCCGAGCGATCGTCATAGGTGTCGCCAATGCTGATCTGGCTTTCGAATTTCGTGACGACCTGCCAGCCATCGCCGACGCCCACCTCGGTGAAGTCATCCGCCCGCCAGGCCTGTCCGAAATCGCCGGTCTCGCGCGAGACGGTTGCGTACCACTGCTGCTTGCCCTCGGGCACGCTCCAGGCGCCGGCATGTGCGACGGGCGCCAACGGCGAAGACGCCGCCAACAACATTACGCCGCGCAAGCGGACGCCACCCCCAACCATCCAGTCCCCCCAGTCTGGGATCCCTACACGTCGTAACCCGGCGACTCCCGGTCGAGCTTGCGCAGGCACCCCGGCCACGCAAGCATCGCCCCGACGCCACGCGCCATCGCCTGCTGCTCTTTCACTGTTTCGATCGCATTCTGTGGCGCGATGCGCAGATGCTCGCGACCACCGGCCGCCGCCATCACCTGCATCTGGCAGGCGCGCTCGAGGAAGAAGATCTGCGTCCAACAGGCCGCCGCAGTCTCGCCCACGGCCAGCGTGCCGTGGTTCCACAGCATGAGCGCAGTCTTGTCGCCCAGGTCCGCCACCAGGCGTTCCCGCTCATCAAGGTCCAGCGCAATGCCTTCATAGTCATGGTAGGCAAGGTTCGGCAGGACGATCAGCGCGTGCTGGCTGATCGGCAGGAGCCCCTCCTTGGTCGAGGCGACAGCGACGCCAGCGTCCGTGTGGACGTGCAGGACGAACTTCGCATCCTCTCGGGCGGCATGAATGGCGGAGTGGATCGTGAAGCCCGCCGGATTGATCATGTATTCGGTCGGCTCGACGATATTGCCGTCGAGGTCGATTTTCACCAGCGACGAGGCTGTGATCTCGTTGAAGAAGAACCCATATGGGTTGATCAGAAAGTGGTGCTCCGGCCCGGGCACGCGGGCGGAGATATGGGTGAAGATCATGTCGTCCCAGCCATAGAGGGCGACCAGCCGGTAAAGCGCCGCGAGTTCCACGCGGGTTTTCCATTCTTCGGCGCTGACGCGGGATTTTACGCTGACGGTTCTGAGGTCATCGGCCATGACAATTCTCCCTATGGGGGCAATCTATAGCGCCCGGAACGGAAAGTCATTCTGTCGTCATTTACCGATTTCAGCTCTATAGCTGGGCTGCCCCGGGAGACCAAATGAGCGCCGATCTCAGAATTCACTTCACGGCCTCCCAGAAGCCGGAAGCGCTCCAGGCGCTGGAGGCGATGACGCGCCGGTATGGCCAGGTTTCCCTCGAAAAGGCCGAAGTGGTCGTAGCGCTGGGTGGCGACGGGTGGATGCTCGACACCCTGCGCGAGCGTTTTCAGGACCGCCTGCCGGTCTACGGCATGCACCGTGGAACGGTAGGCTTCCTGATGAATGACTACATTGAGGACGGTCTGCCCGAGCGGATCGATACCGCCGTGAAGGCCGTGATCCATCCGCTCGAAATGACGGCGACGCAGGTGAACGGTACGGTCACGACACGGCTGGCGATCAACGAAGTGTCGCTGCTGCGCCAGACATCGCAGACGGCGCGCCTGCGCATCCTGGTGGACGGCCGCGAACGGCTCGCCGACATGGCGGCTGATGGCGTGCTGGTAGCAACGCCGGCTGGGTCGACGGCCTATAACCTCTCTGCGCACGGGCCCATTGTTCCGATCGGCGGGAACCTGATGGCGCTCACTCCCATTTCGCCGTTCAGGCCGCGTCGCTGGCGCGGCGCGCTGCTGCGTGGCGATGCGCGCGTGGAGATCGAGGTGCACGAACCAGAGCGCCGCCCAGTCGCCGCGTCGGCAGACACGCAGGAAGTGCGCGATGTGGCGAAGGTCTCAGTCCGCGAAGATCGTTCGAGCCCCATGACGATGTTGTTCAACGAAGGCCATGCGCTCGACGAACGCATCCTGCGCGAGCAGTTCTCGTTCTGACGCGGCGCGGCATGGTTCGGTCGCGGGAATGTCGCCAACAATTCACTGCGTAAGTCGTCAACCTTACCTAAGGGGATGACTTGCGCGTCAGCCTGCGCACGCGCAACGTCCCGCCGACACCACAAACGTTGGCACAAGAGTTGGCGAGTCCATCCATGCAGTTGATCAGCCAGACGGCTGTTGAAGGCCGGCCGGGTCCGAACTTCCCGGAGGCGTATCCGCGCATAGAAGGCCTGTCGTTCAACGACCCTCGCGCATTTACCCAAGGTCAGCCGTTTGACACATTCGCGAAGCTGCGCACGGCTGCGCCGGTGTGCTGGCATCCCGAGCCCGGTGACTTCCCGGGCTTCTGGGCTGTGACGCGCCATGCCGACGTCATGCGCGTGAACGGCGATCCCGCGACCTTCTCCTCGCAGCGCGGCGGCATCCTGATGGACACGCCCAAGGAAGAGATCCGGCACGTGCTGCTCGGACGCGCCTCGTTCGATACCATGATCAACATGGATGCGCCGCAGCACCTGCAGCTACGGCGTGAACACATGCCGTTTTTCACTCCAGCCTATCTGAATGGCCTGAAGGTGAAGGTGCAGACCGAAGTCACGCGCCTGATCGACGCCATGGCGCCAAAGGGGACATGCGATCTGGTCGAGGATTTCTCCTCGCGGCTACCGCTGTTCACCCTCTGCGAAATTCTGGGCGTGCCGGAAGCGGATCGCGGCAAGTTCCTGCATTGGATGCACTATCTCGAGCTGGCGCAGAACATGGCGGCAGACCAGGCCGCGATGCAGTCGGCGCCGAGCATGGAGCTGATTCAGTTTGTCGCCGACTTCAACGCCAACGTGCAGGAGATGTTCGACTACGGCCTGCATATGCTGCGCAAGCGGCGCGAAGATCCTCAGGCTGACCTGTTGAGCGCCATCGCGCGTGCGCAGGTGGATGGCGAGTTCCTCAGCGACGAATATCTCGATGGCTCGTGGCTGTTGATCGTGTTTGCGGGCAACGACACCACGCGCAACACGCTGTCAGGCGCCATGAAGCTGCTGACGGAGTTTCCGGATCAGAAGGCGAAACTTCAAGCTCAGCCTGATTTGCTGGGCAATGCGGCGGACGAGTTCATCCGCATGGTGAGCCCGGTGATCTATATGCGGCGCACCGCGCTTCACGACACGCAAATCGCTGATCAGCAGATCGCCGAGGGCGAGAAGGTGATCATGTACTACGGCGCCGCCAACCGCGATCCGACGGTGTTCGACAATCCCGACACGCTGGATGTGGCGCGATCCAACGCCAACAAGCATGTCGCGTTCGGTTACGGTCCTCACGTCTGTCTCGGCAAACGGGTGGCGCAGATCCAGTTGGAAGAGGCGTATCGCCAGCTGCTGACGCGTCTGCCGGACATCAGGTTCAACGGCGCGATCGATATCGCTCCCAACAATTTCGTGCATGCCATCCGCAGCCTGGGCGTGAGTTTCACGCCGCAAGGGTGAACGACAAAGACAGAGCATCCGGGGCCACCGGATCGGTCAGGGAGATGTGCCTTGGGTGAAATCATCAGCGGCAAGCGCCGCCTCAGCACCGCCGAACTCAATATCCGCGCGGCGAAGGCCGCCACTGGTCTCGACAGCATCGGCGTGCAGCCGGGCGACATCATCGCGCTCTACCTGCGCAACGACTTCCCGTTCTTCGAGGCGAGCACTGCGGCCGGCCTGCTGGGTGTCTACCCAACCCCTGTGAACTGGCACGCGACACCGGAAGAGGCGCGCTACATTTTCGAGAATTCGGGCGCAAAAGTCATCGTCATCCACACGGATCTGTACGAGTCTGTCCGGTCAGCAATCCCTGCGGGCGTCCAAGTGCTGACGGTGCAGACGCCGCCGGAGATCGCCGCCGCCTACGGCATTGCTCCACAACAGGGAACACCTGCGGGAACGCTGGACTGGTCTGCCTGGCTTGAGGGCTTCGCGCCGTGGGCGGGCGAGACGCGCCAGAGCCCCGGCACGATCATCTACACATCGGGCACGACCGGCCATCCCAAGGGCGTACGCCGCGCCCCGCCGACACCGGAACAGTCCGATGCGTCGATGCGCAGCCTGCTCACCATTTTCGGTCTGACGACTCGCCCGCCTGACCAGATCGTCAGTGTGATGGTCGGGCCGATGTATCACTCGGCGCCCAATGCCTATGGTTCCGTGTGCGCGCGCATCGGCGCGAACCTCCATCTGGAGGCGCGGTTCGAGCCAGAAGACCTGCTGCGCATGATCCAGGACTACAAGGTCACGCACCTGCACATGGTGCCGATCATGTTCAACCGGTTGCTCAAATTGCCGGAGGACGTCCGCAAGAAATACGACCTGTCGTCGCTGGAGTTCGTCGTCCACGCCGCCGCGCCATGCTCGCCGCCGGTGAAGCGCGCGATGATCGAGTGGTGGGGTCCAGTGATCATGGAATACTACGGCTCCACCGAGACGGGCGGCGTCGTGTTCTGCAACTCGGAACAATGGCTCTCGCACCCCGGCACGGTGGGCAAGGCGATGCCGAGCGCCGATGTTCGCGTTGTCGATGCGGACGGCAATTCCGTTCCGGCAGGAGAGGTTGGTGAGGTGGTGGCGATGTTCACCAATATTGCGGACTTCACCTACCACAAGGACCACGCCAAACGCGTCGCCTCGACCAAGGTTGGCCTCGTCGCGACAGGTGATATCGGCTACTTCGACGCCGACGGCTTCCTCTACCTGTGCGACCGCTCGAAGGACATGATCATCTCGGGCGGGGTGAACATCTATCCGGCCGAGATCGAAGCCTCGCTGCATCGGATGCCGGGCGTTGCGGACTGCGCCGTGTTCGGCATTCCGGATGACGAGTATGGCGAAGCGATCCATGCCGTCGTGCAACCGCAGCCGGGTGTGACGATCACGCAGGAGCAAGTGCGGTCCTATCTCCGCGAGCATGTCTCGGGCTTCAAGGTGCCCAAGTCGGTGGACTTCAGCGCCGAACTGCCGCGTGAAGACTCAGGCAAGATTTTCAAACGGAAGCTGCGCGAGCCCTTCTGGGCTGGCCGCTCCGCCCGCATCTGATCGATCAAAAAGCCCAGGGAGGGCGCCCGTGAATTTCGACTTCTCCGACGACCAGAAAATGCTGCGCGAACAGGCGCGGAAGTATCTCGACGAAAAATCCAGCCGCAAGGTTGTGCGCGGCGTCCTGAATGACGACTCCATCTCGTTCGACAAGGCGCTCTGGAAGGGCGTGGCTGAGCAGGGCTGGCTCGGCGTCAGCATTCCCGAGGAGCATGGCGGTCTCGGTCTCGGACGCCTGGAGCTGTGCGTCCTCGCTGAAGAGATCGGCCGCGCCGTCGCGCCAATCCCGTTCTCATCGACACTCTACTTTTTCACCGAGGCTCTGCTGACCTCCTGCTCGTCCGCCCAGCAGGCCAAACTGTTGCCCGGTGTAGTCGCTGGCGATGTCATCGGCGCATTCGCGGTGTCCGAAGGTCCGGGAACGCCGTCGCCGTCTTCCATCGAGGCGCAGTTCGATGGATCGAAACTCTCGGGCGTAAAGATCCCGGTGACGGACGGCGACATCGCCACGCACGCTGTCGTGCTGGCGCGCGAGGGACAGGGGCTCTCGCTCGTGCTGGTCGACCTGAACCAGGCTGGCGTGAAACGCGAAACGCTGAAGACGCTCGATCCGACGCGCGGCCACGCCAAGCTGATATTCGAAAAAGCCAGCGCCGAGCGGATCGGCAAGGCGGGCGAGGGCTGGGATCTGGCGGAGGCGGTGCTGGATCGCGCCGCCATCCTGATCGCGTTCGAACAGATCGGCGGATCGCAGTCCTGCCTCGACATGTCGGTCGACTACGCGAAGAGCCGCTACGCCTTCTCGCGCCAGATTGGCTCGTATCAGGCGATCAAGCACAAGCTGGCGGACATGTATGTCGGCATCGAGCTCGCACGCTCAAACGCCTATTACGGGGCGTGGGCGCTCTCGACGCAGTCGTCGCAGATGCCGATTGCCGCCGCCGCGGCCCGTGTGGCTGCGAGCGACGCTTACTATTTTGCAGCCAAGGAAAACATCCAGGCGCATGGCGGCATGGGCTATACGTGGGAGGTAGACTGCCACCTGTTCTATCGCCGCGCCAAACTGCTCGCCGTTCAATGCGGCGGACCTGGTGTGTGGAAAGAAAAGCTGGTGCGCCGGCTTGAGCTCAAGAACGCAGCCTGAGGAGATTGATCATGGATTTCAACGACAGCTCCGAAGAAGCCGCCTTCCGCGCCGAAGCCCGCGCCTGGCTTGAGAAGACACTCGGCCCGCCGGCCTCGCGCCAAACGGCGCGTTCAGAGGGCGATGGCATTGCAGCGGCGAAAGCCTATCAGGCGAAGAAAGCTGCCGCTGGTTATGTTGGCCTGACCTGGCGCAAGGAAGTGGGCGGCCGCGAACTGCCGCCGATCTTCCAGGTGATCTTTAGTCAGGAGGAGCAGAAGTTCCAGGCCCCCGTCGCCCCGTTCGGTATCGGACTCGGCATGTGCATTCCGACCGTGATCGCTTTCCACTCGCCGGAAAAGATCAAGCGCTATGTTGGCCCCGCTCTGCGCGGTGAGGAGATCTGGTGCCAGCTTTTCTCCGAGCCAAGCGCGGGCTCGGACGTTGCCGGTCTCAAGACCAAAGCGGTCCGCGACGGCGACGACTGGATCGTCAACGGCCAGAAAGTGTGGACCTCCGGCGCGCATTACTGCGACTACGGCATCCTGCTGGTCCGCACCAATCCGGAAAAGGAAAAGCACAAGGGTCTTACCATGTTCGTCGTGAACATGAAGGCGCCCGGTGTTGAGGTTCGCCCGATCCACCAGATGTCGGGTGGGTCCAACTTCAACGAAGTCTATTTTACGGATGTGCGCATTTCGGACTCAGAGCGTCTGGGCGAGATCGGCAATGGCTGGAATGTCGCGCTGGTGACCCTGATGAACGAGCGCCTCGCAGTCGGCGGATCGGCGGGGCCGGAGTACGGCGAGATTCTCGAACTTGCGCGCAACACGCCGTCTCCGTCCGGCAAGGGCTCGCTGCTGCAGGATCAGGCGTTCCGTGAAAAGCTCGCGGGGTGGTATGTCAGCGCCGAAGGATACACGCTCGGCAAGTATCGCACGATGACGGCGCTCTCGAAGGGTCAGACGCCCGGGCCGGAAAATTCCATCGGCAAGCTGCTCAACGCCAACCGCATGCAGGATCTCGCCAACGCCGCCATCGAGGCAGAGGATCATTTCGGCATCATTTCGGATCCGGATATCGCACCTCTCCAGGGCGCTTTCCACAATGCCTATATGTGGGCCCCTGGCCTTCGGATTGCGGGCGGCACCGACGAAATCCTGCGCAACATCATTGCGGAGCGCGTGCTCGGTCTTCCACAGGATGTTCGTGTGGATAAAGGCATTGCCTACAAGGACCTGCCGACGGGCCGCTGAACGCGTTCTGTTTCGCGTGCGGCCCATTAACCGCTCGGATACCCATCGGATGTTTGGTGGCGGGGCAGGCTGAACAACCTGCTTGCGGGGCGCGCGAACTGCGTTACCTGCTGCGGTGGGTTTGAGGAATATTGCATGGCGGATGGACCGGCCTCTCGGGATCGGAATGTGACAGCGCGTGCCGAATGCGAAGTCGGCGTCGCGGTCGCGCGCATCGCTGAGGCATTGGAAAAGCGGGACGTGCTCGCCATCATTTCCGGGGAGTACCGTGCGCGGGATATTCACGCGGCGCTGAAGGGCGCTGCGCCGGATGTCGTGTCGATCCTGCTGCCCTCAAGCGATGCACTGCCGGGCGATGCCCAGCCGCCAACCGCCGCCAACATTGGCTCGCGCATGGCTGCGCTGCGCCAGGCGCGCCGCACGCAGAAACAGAAATCCCGC
>CALRWU020000116.1:0-8140 GCA_943371945.1 Azorhizobium sp. AG788 | reverse complement strand
CGTCGTCCGGCAAGTAGCCTTTCGATGTCGCGCCGGGAGGCCAGTCTATGTTGAAGAGGGCCTTGGTCGCCGTGCCTGCCGTGATGCGATCTCGGACCCAGTCGCGAGCGCCGGCGCCGAGATCGACGGGCCAAAAGTCCAGCACCTGGCGCGGCGTGATCTCGCCCGTGCCGACAGCCTGCCCTTTGACGCCGACCTCTGGCGCGTCGGCCTTGCCGCCGATCCAGACCTCGCCGGACGCCGACGCGTTTAGCTTGCCGATGACGGCGTCGGCCTTGGTCAGGATCAGTTTCGACTGGTTCAATGCCAGCGCGCCCTCGATGGTCGCCGTCTCAATGGACCACGGTTTCTCGAACACCGGACGCGCGTCGACGCTAAGGCCCGTGCCCGAAAGCTTGAATGGCGTTGGCGTTGCTTCGTCGCCGCGCATGATGGCGGCGGCATCGACTTCACCCGTGAAACTACCGGTGACCCAATCGCTGTCGATGGTCAGCGATTTGAGATCGATGCGCTTGGTGGCGGGATCGTAGGCGGCGTCAAAGGCAAGGTTCTTCAGCGCGACATTGCTCTCGCCGAGGCGGATCATGCCGGTCACGTCAGACAGGGAGAGGCTGGTGCTCTGCAGGCCTCCCTTTTCGGTCGCAGAGACCGAGAACCCGGCGCTCGCCGGCTTTCCCGAAGTGAAGGCGTCACCTGAATAGCCAAACATCCTGGCGACGGACACCGGATCGACGCCTTCAACAGTGACGCGGCCAGCGGCGCGCTCGACCTTGCCGTCGGAGGCCAGCGCGATGCGGATGCGGTTGGGCTCGCCAGCGATGGCGTTGGCCAGCGTGATGTCGAGGCTGAGGCTTACGCCTTCTTTTGTCGCCTTCCACACGCCGGCGACCGGGCTGGCGCTCCAGACGTTATGCGACTTGCGGTCGTCCACATCGAGATGGAAGTCGACCAGCTCGACCTGCTCGAAGGCGCCGGCGGAGATCAGGGCGCGGATCGGAGTGGCCAAGGTGGGCCAGTTGATATCGCGGATCGGGTCGAAGGGTTTGTCCGAAGCTGCAGGCTCCTGGGCGAAAACCACGTCCGCGAGGGTCCAGACGCCATCTGCGGACCGGACGACGGTGGCCGTGCCCTTTTCCAGGCGCAGCTGGCGGGGGTGGACCTTGAAGGAGAGCAGCGAACCGGAATCCAGGGCGATCATGGCGCGGTCGGCGCGGAAGGTAACGTTTCTGGTCTTGTCCATGGCCGTAAAGCCGCGAGCCACGGCTTCGACCCGGCCGCGGTCGCGCACCCATTCGAGGGCCAGTTTGTCGATGTGGACAGGCTGGCCGCCGCGGGCGTCCGCGATGGAGCGTTCGACCTGAGGACGCACAAATTCGAGATCGATGGGACCCTGCGACAACCGCCACGCCAGAATCCCCGCGCCAGCCAGCACGGCGAAGGCCACAAAGGCGACGATCTCCAGGATCAGAAGCCGGGCGCTAATCCTCAACACATGGCTCCTGGGCGCCCACCCCAAAGGCGAGCCCCGTTCGGCGAAAACCGCAGCTTCACGGGGTCTGCGGAAAGACGGTACACTGCGAACACTCTTATCATCACATGATTACGGATCGATTGTGTCACAGCTCCTGAATGCCGGCGATCCGGCCCCCGCATTTGAACTGCCAAACAGCAAGGGCGGTACGGCGCGTCTCTCTGATTATTCAGGAAAATCCCTGATCCTGTTCTTCTACCCCAAGGACGACACGGACGCCTGCACACGGGAGGCAGTGGCGTTCAGTGAGATGCAGGCGCGATTCTCCCGCAAGGGCGCTGCGTTGCTAGGAGTTTCGCGCGACAGTATCGCCGACCACAAGGCGTTCGCCAAAAAGCATGCACTCAAGGTCGCGCTGGGATCGGACGAGGATGGAACGGTCTGTAACGCCTACGGGGTGTGGGCCGAGAAGCAGCTCTATGGGCGCAAGTTCATGGGCATCGTCCGGTCGACCTTCCTTATCGGCAAGGACGGATTGATTCGGCATGTCTGGCGAAACGTGCGCGTGCCTGGGCATGCCGAAGCGGTGATGGGACAACTTGCCCCTACGATCACCTCGTAGTCGCAATGAATTTGGCGCCAATGACGCTCGATTAATCAAAGCTTAAACCGACATGCCCTAGCTGGTAAAAAACTGGGTCGAGGGGTTCGCGCGTGCGGGATTCTGCGATATCCATCAAATCGCCGGGTACACACCAGCGGGGCATCGCGGGGCTTGGCGCGTACAGAACTGATCGGGCAGCGTAAATGGCGGTCAAGCACCTGAGGGCCAAAGTCAGAGCCTTCTTCGAGAAAGCTTTTCCCGAAAGGCAAATCTACCACCGCAGCGGCGGCTCGGTACGGTACGTTTCCATTTCCCCATGGCGTCAGGCGATGATGGCCGGCGCAGCGACTCTTGTCGTCGGCTGGTGCCTCTTCGCGACGGTGGCGGTACTCCTCAAGGGACCGGCCGTGGATATCCAGGGTGGATCGTCGGACCGGAAGTCGGCCCGGCTTGAGCGCGAGCTGCGTCAGGCGAAGGCGGCGGAGCAGACGGCGCTTGCCCTGCTCGAGACCCGCACCACAGATTTCAATACCGCGATCGAGGAAGCCGAGAGCCGTCACGCGACGCTCAAGCGCCTGATGTCCAGCCTGTCGGGTCAGGACTCGGCATCGGCCATTGCCCTCAACGGATCGAATGCTTCCCTGCTGATCGACTCGACGATTGAGGAAGGGGACCCGCGCACGGCGCGCCCCGACCCGAACGAGGGAGCCGGCGCCACTGGCGGCACCTTTCGCGCCCGGACAGACAAACTGATCCAGGATCAGGCCAGCTTCCTCGACACCTTTGAAGAAGAAGCCGTGCAGCGGGCCGAGAGCGCCCGGGGCGTCATCCGGCTGACCGGCGTGCCGGCGGCGCGTGTGCTGGAGCAGACCGGCATGGGCGGGCCGCTAATCCCGATCAATTTCGGCGACACCACTGTTCCGGAAGACCCCTTCCAGCGCCGCATCTATGAAGTCGAAGCGCGGTTGCAGGAAGCCAACGAGTTCGAGAAGGCCATGCGCTCTCTGCCTCTGGCGATCCCGCTGCAGACGGCCTATCGGGAAACCTCGGGCTTTGGTTACCGCTCAGACCCCTTCAATCGGCGCACGGCGTTCCATGAAGGCGCCGATCTTGCAGCGTTCACCGGAGCGCCGATTCTCGCGACGGCGCCGGGGACGGTTACCTACGCGGGCACCAAGGGGGGCTATGGCCGCGTTGTCGAGGTCGATCACGGTTCGGGGTTCAAGACCGTGTACGGCCACATGAATTCGATTACTGTCAAGCAGGGACAGCTGGTCGCCATCGGGTCGAAACTCGGCACGATGGGCTCGACTGGAAGAAGCACGGGACCCCACCTGCACTATGAGATACACTTCCGCGGGAAGTCGTATGATCCGATCAAGTTTCTGAGGGCTGGCAAGCATGTTCACTAAAGGCAAAACTCCGGAGCCGCCTCCGCCGCTCCAACCGGCTCCCAAGCCGATGACGACCGACGTGGCCATGGCGCCCAAGCGCGCGCCCGTCTCCCGCTCGGGACCGTCGATCATCTCCGCTGACGTGAAAATCACCGGCAAGATAGTTTCCCAGGGTGAACTCGACATCAACGGCCAGATCGAGGGCGATGTGCGCGCCTCGGCGCTGACGGTTGGCGAGACCGGCGCCGTTAAAGGCGAAGTGGTTGCCGAGTCCGTGGTCATCCGCGGCACGGTCGAAGGCCGCATCCGCGCTCGCAAGGTGCAGCTCTGCACCGGCGCGAAAGTCCGCGGTGACATCTTCCACGCTTCGCTGGCGATCGAGCCGAACGCGATCTTCGAAGGCGCCGTCAAGCACGCGCAGGACCCGATGGCTGACCAGCCCGCGGCGCCGCTGCCGGCCGGCAATTTCTAGTTTTCAGCTGCCAGATTTATGAGGAAAGGCCGTCCGCAAGGGCGGCCTTTTCATTTGCGCATGCGGGTGCGGGCTCAGACGCGGAGGCGCTGAGGTGGGTTGGGTTGGCTTTTCTGCAAACTTGATCGCAGCGGCGGTCCGCGACAACTGAGGCTGCCCCCACCGTCTCGCGACGAAGACGCCGCGATCCACCTCCCCCGCCTGGCGGCGAGGGAGGCAAGAGAGCGGTGCCTGTTGCCTCCACCGGCGAAGCCGGGGGAGGTGGATCGCGAAGCGAGACGGAGGGGGCAGGTACGGGCCTCACGCTGGCTGATGCCGAAGCGTTCGCGGATGTGGTCGACATACGAGTCGACGATCGCGCTCATGTTGCGGAAAGCGTGCGCGAAGTCGCGCAGGCGTTTCTGCGTGTAGGGCCAGTCCGTTGAAGGTGGGAAGACTTCGAGCTCGACGCCGCGCGGATGCCAGCCGATGCGGCGATAGGCTTGTCGCCAGAGCGCGAAGTCGAGGCGGGCTTCGGCAAGGGCGAGCAGCAAGGCGAAGCGGTCGCGGATGCTTCGACTGGCCTGGGACGCGGTCGCAGCTTTCCGCGCGCTGGTCATCGCGAAGATGATCAGCGTCCAAAAGCTGAGCATGACTCCCATCAGGGCGGGGACGTCACGCAGCAGCCACAGAGGGAAGCTCCGACGTTTCATGGGCGCCATTGTAAGTGCGCTGGGAGGTCGGCCGGTTTGCGTTGCGCTTTTCCGCATATTTTTGCGGGCAAGTGGTTGAGAGTGTTGCGGAAGATTTTTGGCTATCCGCCGAGTCTGCACGCCCGGCTTCCAACAAAAGGGGGCGTAACTTTTGGCGCGATCAGCGTTGAGAGACTCACCCCCTCCTGACCTCCCCCTTTCAGGGGGAGGGACCAGCGATGCAACGCTGCCCTTTAATGCGAGGTAAGTTGGCGCAGTAGGGTTCCTCCCCCTGAAAGGGGGAGGTCAGGTGGGGGTGTGGTTGGGCGTGGGAAATCTACGTTTTGGGCAACCACGCCGCTGACGCGACGCGTTGCCGGGCGGGAGCCTAGCGGTCCCGCTACGCCTTCGGCTTCTCGTGGACGCGGATGCCGAGTTCGCGGAGCTGTTTGAGGCTTGCTTCGCTCGGGGCGTTCATCAGCAAATCCTGCGCTTGCTGGTTCATCGGGAAGAGCGTGATCTCGCGGAGGTTCTGGGCGCCGCAGACGAGCATCACGACGCGGTCGACGCCGGCCGCCATGCCGCCGTGCGGCGGGGCGCCGAACTGGAAGGCACGGTACATGCCGCCGAACTGCTCTTCGACATCGGCCTTGGTGAGGCCGGTGATCTCGAAGGCGCGGACCATGGTTTCGGGGCTCGCGTTACGGATCGAGCCCGACGCGATTTCGAAACCGTTGCAGACCATGTCGTACTGATACGCCTTGAGCGAGAGCGGATCCTTGTCGCCGTTCAGGGCGTCCAATCCGCCTTGCGGCATCGAGAACGGGTTGTGTGCGAAGTCGATTTTCTTGTCGTCCTCGTTCCATTCGTAGAACGGGAAGTCGACGATCCAGCAGCAGGCGAACTGGTCCGGCTTGGTGAGACCGAGCTCGGCGCCCACGCGGTTACGGGCCTCGCCGGCAAACTTGTAGAAGTTCGCAGGAAGACCGGCGACGAAGAAGATCGCATCGCCGACCTTGAGATCGAATTGCGCGCGAATCTGTTCGACCCGCTCGGGGCCGATGTTTTTGGCGACCGGGCCTGCCCCGCCCTCTTCGCCTTCACGCCAGAAGATGTAGCCGAGGCCGGGCTGGCCCTGCTGTTGCGCCCAGGAATTCATCTTGTCGCAGAAGGCGCGGCTGCCGCCGCCGGTTGCGGGAATGCCCCAGACTTCGTTCTTGGCGTCCTTCTCCAGCATGCCGGCGAAGACCTTGAAGCCGGAGCCGCGGAAGGCTTCGGAGACATTGCCCATCTCGATCGGGTTGCGCAGGTCGGGCTTGTCGGAGCCGTATTTGCGGATCGACGTGTCGTAAGGGATGCGCGGGAATTTCTGGGTGACGGGTTTGCCGTTGCCGAATTCCTCGAACACGCCGCGCAGCACGGGCTCCATCGTGTCCCAGACGTCTTCCTGGGTGACGAAGCTCATCTCGAGATCGAGCTGATAGAACTCGCCGGGGAGACGGTCGGCGCGCGGGTCTTCGTCGCGGAAGCACGGGGCGATCTGGAAGTAGCGGTCGAAGCCGGCGACCATCAGCAGCTGCTTGTACTGCTGCGGGGCCTGCGGCAGCGCGAAGAACTTGCCCTGGTGGATGCGGCTCGGGACGAGGAAGTCGCGGGCGCCTTCAGGCGAGGACGCAGTCAGGATCGGCGTCGAGTATTCGGTGAAGCCTACCTCTGCCATGCGACGGCGCATGGAGGCGATGACTTTGGTGCGCGTCATGATGTTGGCGTGCAGCGTTTCCCGACGTAGATCGAGGAAGCGGTATTTCAGGCGAACGTCTTCCGGGTAATCCGGCTCGGCGAAGACGGGGAGCGGAAGCTCCTCGGTCACTTCGGAGAGGACACTGACCTCCTGGACCTTCAGATCGATCTCGCCGGTCGCCAGCGTGGCGTTGATGGTGCCCGGGTCCCGCGCGACGACCTCACCGGTAACGCAGATGACGGACTCGACCCGGATGCGCTCCAGCCGGGTGAAATGCGGGTTGGACGGCGTCACCACGCATTGCGTGATTCCGTAATGGTCGCGCAGGTCGATGAAGAGGAGACCGCCGAGGTCCCGCTTGCGATGGACCCAGCCGGAAAGCTTGACGGTATTGCCGACATGGCTCCCGCGCAGCTGGCCGCAGGTATGCGTCCTGTAGGCATGCATCGGGGCAAAACTCCTGCTTTTCCGGCCAAAACGACGGGAATTGGCTTGCTAGAACGGGCGGACAAGCGCATGTCGCCGACAAGCTTGTCAATATCGGCCATAGTCTGATTCTCATTCGATTCTGGGAGCCGGGTTTTCTGGGCTGAGCTGGGAGACGACGGATTTGAACCAGGACGACGCCGAAATCCGCCTGATCACCGACACCGCAGCGCTGGAAGCGGCCTGCGAGCGGCTCGGGCAGGACGATTTCCTGGCCGTCGATACCGAATTCCACCGCGAGACGACGTACTGGCCGCAGGTCTGCCTGATCCAGGTGGCGAGCTCGGACTATGACGTGCTGGTCGACCCGCTGGCCAAGGGGATCGACCTTGCGCCGCTGAACAAGCTGATCGCGGACCCGTCACGGGTGAAGGTTTTCCATGCGGCGCGGCAGGATCTCGAGATTTTCGCGCGGCTGATCGGGCATGTGCCGGGGCCGGTATTCGACACACAGATCGCCGCGATGGCGTGCGGGCTGGGCGACTCGATCTCGTACGAGAACCTGGTCAGCCGGGTGGTGAAGGGATCGGTCGACAAGTCGTCGCAGTTCACGGACTGGGTGCGCCGGCCGCTGACCGAGAAGCAACTGCGCTATGCGCGCGGCGACGTGGTCTATCTGCGCGCGATCTACAAGATCCTGCGGGCGAAGCTGGAGAAGCAGGACCGGATGGACTGGATCGCGGACGAGCATGCCGCCCTGCTCGACCCGGATATCTATGCGTTCGATCCGGCGACGGCGTGGAAGCGGATGAAGATCCGCAAGTATCGCTCGGATTATCTCGCCGTGCTGGCCAATGTATCGGCATGGCGCGAGCGGGTGTCGCAGGAAACGGACAAGCCGCGCCAGCGCATCCTGAAGGACGACGCGATCCAGGAGATCGCACAGCAGAAGCCGCGCACGCTGGAAGCGCTGGAGCGGATGCGCGCGGTGCAGCAAGGGTTCGGCAAGTCGCGGCATGGCGCGGGCTTGCTGCAGGCGATCAACGAGGCGCTGGATAACCCCGAGAAGTATGCGCCGGTGGTGGATGAGCCGGAGCGATCCGGCCCGCCGCCGGGTGCGATCGTCGAGCTGCTGAAAGTGCTGCTGAAGCAGGTGTCGGACGACGCCGATGTTGCGACGCGGCTGATCGCGAACGCAGCCGACATCGAGAAGCTGGCGCGGGAGAAGGATCCGGACATCGCGGCGCTGAAAGGCTGGCGGCGCGAGCTGTTCGGCGAGAAGGCGCTGAAGCTCAAATCGGGTAAGCTGGCGCTGGCGGCGAGTCCGAAGGGCGTGAAGATTCTCGACGTGTGAGCGGAAG
>CALRWU020000115.1:0-8167 GCA_943371945.1 Azorhizobium sp. AG788 | reverse complement strand
CCGAACGGGTCGCGCATGCTGCCATGCATGTCGCCCCAGAAAGCCTGCTTGTAGTCCATCACTGGCTTGCACCCCGCAGCGATCGCGCGGTCCCACCAGGCATGACCGTCCGCCACGACGAACTGCATCGTATAGGTGCCGTCGGTCTTGGTCGGATGGCCATGCTCGGGGAAGCCGTCGCAGAACATGAACGTCCCGCCGTTCAGCTCCATCTGGCAGTGCATCAGCCGCTTGCCGTCCTCGGCCGGCACGCGGCGCACTTCCACCGCGCCGAACGCCTTCGCATAGAAGAGCGACGCCTCCTTGGCGCCCTCGACGCAGAAGTAAGGGATGACGCCGGGCAGCGGCACGGTTGTCGGTTTCAGGTCAGTCATCGATATCTCCCCGATCCTTGTGTGTGTTGCAGCTCCGGCTTCAGAGCGTCTTGGCCAGCTCTTCCAGTTGCCTCGCGCATTGCGTCCAGCCCGGCACAAAACCCATCTGGTCGTGTTGCGCCTTGGCCTCGGCGGTCCAGTGACGCGCCCGCGCCGTGTATTTCGTCTTGCCGGGGCCTGCGTCCTCGAACGTCAGCACGCCGACAAAGAATGGCGCTCCCTCCTTCGGAACCCAGTCGCCGACGAACGCATCCGAGAACACCAGCTTCGCGTTCGGGATCACTTCCAGATACTGACCCGCATTCGGAAACTCCTGCCCCTCCGGCGAGCGCATGATGATCAGGCTGGCCCCGCCGGGCTTCACGTCCATCTTCGCGCTTGGCGTCGTCCACGGCTTGGGCGCGAACCACTGCTTCAGCAGTTCGGCTTCGGTCCAGCAGCGAAAGAGTTTCTCCTTCGGCGCATCGAGGATCAGTTCGATGACGAGTTCATGGGCGGCGTCGGTCATGGAGTGTCCTCATTCGGTCGATGGGCTTCGCCACCTTGTTACGCCCATAGGACGTGGACCGAGACCCTTACCCGACACGCCGGCTGAATTTTCTTGCGCCTTCCAACATTTGTTGGACGGCGGGTGTGCAAACCCGGAGGACAGGACAAAATCTTCCGCAGCAATCTCAATCACTTGCACGAAAAAACATGCGGGAAACCAGAACGTAAATCGGCCGGGCCCCCGGCGGCCGCATAATGGCGCCCATGACACGGACGCGAGCGCGCACATACGGAGTGATTACCCCATCAACCCGCCAGCCTTTGCTGGCGGCGATGCTGCGCGCGTTTGCCTGGCTCGTGTCCAACGTCGCTTCGATGTTCGCGACGATCTTCAACCGCACCGCCCGTGATTGGCACACGGATGACGCGCGCACAGATCAGCTCCCGACGCCGAACGACAAACAACAGGAAACTCAACGCACGTGCTCCGTCATTCTCGGCCTTGTGCCGAGAATCTCGGTTGCCTCCACGCAGGGAACAACGCCGTATTCCCTCGCGACCAAAAACAACAATGCCCGGTACACCGCCGCGCATGACGCCTCCGCCGCTGAATCAGCACGCTCAAGCGCTCCTCCCCCGAACGGGGGAGGCGCTGCGTGCACGCCCATCTCAACAATGGCATTCAGGTGGGGGGCCGACCTCACGACACGCCCAATCAAGAGAGGCAAAGGCAGGACAAGGCGACACACCGTCCCCCACCTGACCTGCACCCGCAGGGCGCATCGCGCCTGCAGCTCCTCTCCCGTTCGGGGGAGGACGACACCCGCGCACGCCTAACGAGGCCAAGCGCACAGCCACTCAATTCACCCTCGGCCAACAGCCGCAGGGATCGCGACCTCACGCCTGCTTCTCGCTCTCCGCAATCAGACGATCGATATGCGCGCGGATGTGCGTCGCCTCGGCCGCCGTTGTCGCCAGCGCAATCGCGCGATCAAAACTCTCTCGGGCCTCCCGCTTCCTGTCGAGCTGCAGCAGCAGACTCCCCTTCGCCCCATGAAAATAGAAGTAGCCCGCCAGTCTTTCGCCCAGCGGTTCGATCATCGCGAGCGCCGCCTCCGGTCCCTTCGTCTTCGACACAGCAACGGCCCGGTTCAGCGTCACCACCGGCGATGGCTGCAGTCTTTCCAGCGTTGCATAAAGCGCGTCGATCCCGGCCCAGTCCGTCTGCTCGAAATTCGGCGCCCGCGCATGAAGCGCCGCGATCGCCGCCTGCACCAGATAGGCGCCAGTCCTGCGATGCCGCATCGCCTTGTCGATCAGCGCGAGCCCCTCCTGGATCAACGGCTTCCGCCACAGCGCGCGATCCTGATCCTCCATCAGGATCGCCTCACCCTGATCATCGAACCGCGCCGGCTGACGCGAATGCTGCAACAGCATCAGCGCGAGCAATCCCATGACTTCCGGTTCGGACTGGAACATCCGCAGGACCAGCCGCCCCAGCCTGATCGCCTCATCCGCCAGATCGGCCCGCGCATCATCCTTCGGACCCGCAGAATACCCCTCGTTGAACACGAGGTAGATCATCTGCATCACGACGGCCAAACGCTCCGACCGCTCGACCGGGCCCGGCGTCTCGAACGGCACGCCTGCGTCGGCCACCTTCGCCTTCGCCCGCGTGATGCGCTGTTCCATCGCGGCTTCGCTGACCAGAAACGCCCGCGCGATCTGTTTCACCGACAACCCCGACACGATGCGCAGCGCCAGCGGAATCTGCTGCGTCGCCGGCAAGTCCGGATGACAGCAGATGAACATCAGGCGCAGGACGTCGTCGCGATAGTGGCTATCGTCCAGCCGCTCCGCCATCGGCGTCTCGACATCTTCGAGATCGGAAATCTGTGTCTCGTCCGGCAGGCTTGTCTGCCGCGATGTCTTGCGGATCTGGTCGAGCGCCGCATTGCGCCCCACCATGATCAGCCACGCCGTCGGATCACGCGGCGGACCATTCACCGTCCAGTTCCGCAACGCCCGCAGGCAGGCCTCCTGAAACGCTTCTTCAGCTGAATCGAGATTGCGGAAATACCGCAGCAACGCCGCGACCGCCTGCGGCCGCGATGAAACCAGCGCCGCTTCGATCCAGCCCTGGTCCGTCACTCGACCGATGCCTTGTCGCTGGCATAGTCGCGACCCGTTTCATAGACGCTCTCGATCGGCCCGCCCGGCAGGTAGAGCTGGATCGGACGCAGCTCATAGGCCCCGCCCGGATTTGCCTTGCCCAGATCACGCGCGAACTCCAGGCCTTCATCCAGCCCATCGACATCGATGATGTAGAAGCCGAGCAACGCCTCTTTCGTTTCCGCGTACGGCCCGTCGAACACCATGTCGCTCTGCTTGTGCAGTGTCGTCGCAGCCGACGTCGGCAGCAGGCGGATCGAGGGCTTCAACTTGCCCGCCTTCTCCCACTTGTCGTGCGCCACCGACAGGGCGGCCATGACGGCGGCGTCCTGTTCCTTGGTCCAGCCGCAGACCATCTCTTCATTGTTGTAGCACAGGACTGCGTAAAGCATCGGGGCGCCTCTCATGAGCACAGGACGCCCAAGACTAGCGCGTCCCGACACGCCTCCGCAAAGATTTGCAGCGCCGCTCCGTCAGAACGTTCCCGACAGCCTCACCGAGAACACCTGCGTCCCGTCTGGTCCGCCCTTCTGCTTGCGCTCCTCGATCTGGCGAACGATGCCGGTCGAGCGCTCCGGCGCGGTGCTGTCCAGCGGGTTGGCCTGATAGAACGTGCGCACCCGCGTCTCCGCAGGATGGAAGATATTGCTCGCGGATAGCCGCACCGTCGCGCCCGGAATCCACGCCGGGCTTTCGACAAAGAAGTCGAGGCGGTTGGTCGGACGGTCAAAGAGGATGTCTTCCGCGACCCTGTACTCATGCCGGTCCGACAGCGCCGTTGTGCTTGCGCCCCAGGCCAGTTTCAAGTCCGGCAGGTCATGTCGGAACGAGGCATTGTAGGTCCAGTCCCGCTCATTCGAGAATCGGCGCGCGGCGCCCGTCACGGGATCCGTCACGTCGGTTTCCTGATACATGCCAGAGAACCGCACCTCGGCATTCGGCAGCAGCGGCGCCAGCGACAGCGCGCCGCGCAACTCGATCCCCGTCCGCGTTCCGTCGCCGATATTGCCCGGCGCATCGAACGTCCTGAGCGCTCCGCCGGTGCAATCGACGGCTGGCGCGGTTGGCACGCAGATCGTCCGGGGAATGAAATCCTGCACGTCCTCGACCTGATCGTGGAACACCGCCATCGTCACCGCCGCGCGCGGACCGAGCTTGTGCTCCCACTCGAGCCGGGCCTTCCACGCCTTTTCAGGTTCGAGGTTCGGGTTGCCGATGAGGCTCGACGCGTCGACCACGTTGATCGCTGAAGCAAACTCGACGAAGTCGAGCTGCGCCACGTCGCGTGTGATCGACGTGCGCACCTGGTCTGCCTCGGTTGCCTGCCAGGTCAGCGTCGCTCGCGGCTTCGGATAGGAGAATTCGCGCTCCTTCTGTTCATCGCCCGTCTGCTTGATCGTCGAGGCCTCATAGATGAAGCCCGTCTCCAGCGTCAGCTCCGGCGTCATCTTCCAGACGTCTGTAACAAAGGGCTCGATACGCGTCTCTTCCACGCGCGTATCGGCAACCGGCAGGAACACCGCCACGGGCCCTGCGCCAAAATTGTTGAACTGGTCGAACGTCGTGTCGCGGAAGTTGAACGCGCCCTCGACGCCAATGTCGATCGTGTGATCGCCGGAAGGCCGCCAAGTCAGAAAGCCACGCGCCACACGCTCGCCCGCTTCGGCCGTACGGTTGATGGTCTGGGTGTTGAACAGCCCACCTGGCCCGGCCGTGCCGGTCGGCGTGAAGATCCGGAAGACATCGTCCTGGTCGACATTGGTGAAGGTCGCAACCGCAATACCCTTCGCCGACAACTCCGGCGAGAACCTGTGCTCCCAGTCGCCGCCAACTTCGGCCGTGTAGTTGTTGCTGAACTCACTGAGCCCGAATGTGCCGCGCCTGAAGACGCCGGCGGGCGAATAGTCGATCGAGCCGATATTGGTCGTGTTCCAGGTCGGCGCGCCCTGCGCGTTGAAGCTCACCGTGTCCTGCGCCGTCGGCCGCCATTTCAGCACGCCCGACAGCTGCACGCCGATATAGTTGGGTTGGCCAATCTGGTCGCGATAGAAAAGCAGCGCGCCTGCCGGATTGCGCACTGTCTCGAAGCTTTCCGTGCGCCCGCGCAGGTTGGGCAACTGGAAGTCGACCGTCAGGTCCGCCGTCTCGCCCAGCGAAAATGTCTTGGTCAGCTGCACGTTCCAGCCCAGGCGTTCGGAATACTGGATCTCCCGCAAATCGGCGACCCATGTCGTCGGCGAGCCGCCAGCCTTGGCCTGCCTCAGCACCACGTTGACCAGCTGCGTCTGGCCCCGCACATCGACCTTGGAGGAGCTGCCCGAGATCAGCTCTACCCTGATCACCGAGTCCGCCGGAATCCGTTTCAGCTGTTCGGAGATCAGCACCTTGGACGATGGCCGCTCACCATTCACCAGCACGTTGCCCGCTGTCGCGCCGAAGCCGCGCAGCGCCTCGCCATCATCGATGTCGAAACCCGGCACGCGGTTCACGATGTCGGCTGCGGTCACCGGATTGTACTTTTTGAAATAGCCCGCCTCAAACGTCTGCACGCCTTCAGTGGATGTCGATTCCACCGGCGTAGGCGCTGGCGCTGGCGTCCCCTGGGCAAACGCTGCCGGCACCATCCCCGCCGCCAGCACAAAGAGACTGGCCGCCCGGCGAACCGGACGTCCCTGCTTGAAACTGCCCATTGCGGTCCTCCCCGACCGATGTAAGTTCATTTTCTGAACTAACCGTCGCCTGCTTCTCTGGCGCGGTCAATTGCGCGACGGCAACGCTGTTCGCACGATTTCGGGAGCCAAGTTGAGGAGGTTGCCGTGCGCTGGAGCGAGATCGACACCATTCCCTGCCCGATCGCGCAGGCCATGTCGGTAATCGGAGATGCGTGGACGATGCTGATCATCCGCGATGCGCTGCGCGGCTCCACCCGGTTTGACGAGTTTCAACGCTCGACACGCGCCTCACGCGCGGTGGTTGCAGAGCGCCTGGCGCGTCTGGTCGATCATGGCGTGATGGAGCGCGAGCAGTACGAAGCCCATCCGCCGCGCTACGAGTATCGGCTGACATCACGCGGTCGCGCTCTGCAGCCGGTGCTGATGGTGATGTCGCATTGGTCCGAAACGCAGTTACCGAAACCGACCCGATCCACCGGCCGCCGCCACACGCCTTGCGGCCACGCATTCACACCAATTGTCACCTGTTCGGAATGCGGCGAGCCCGTCACGATCGAGACGATCACTTATGACCGGCCACGCGCGCCCGCCGAAAAGCCTTGAAGCTTCGCTGCCTGATCAACGGCCTCCGAAGAGACTCACCTCACGATAGATCACGGTCTTCCTGTCTTCTGTCTTTGAGCCGGATGGCTGGGCATCTGAAAATCGGGCGAGGGACGGGCCGCAGGAGGACGTGGCGCGGGCCAGCTATCAAAGATCCCATTCCGGACGGGGGCCGGGATCGGCAGGCAGCACCGAAGCAGCCCGCCCCTCTATCCGCCGCGCCTCTCCTGCAAACAGGTCCGGGCGCGCGGAATCTCGATCATCAGAACGAGCCTTTCAGCGTAACGCCATAGGTGCGTGGATCGCCGGGCAGGCCAGCGTAGTAGCCGGAGCTGGACCCACCCGCCGACAGGATCTCGAAGTA
Organism: Azorhizobium sp. AG788; assembly: GCA_943371945.1. Taxonomy (GTDB): domain Bacteria; phylum Pseudomonadota; class Alphaproteobacteria; order Caulobacterales; family Hyphomonadaceae; genus UBA7672. Next base: position 1,493 of record CALRWU020000115.1, on the reverse strand, counting down.
CTCCTCGTCGAGAAGGTTGCGCCCCCACGCATACAGGTCCCACCCATCATCGCCGCGGAAACCAAAGCGCGCGTTGAGCAGGGTGTAGCCATCGATGTTGAGGTAGCGCGACTCTGTCGGGCTGGACGAGAAGTCACTGCGGAAGCTCGCATCGACCGCGGCGAAATACTCGCCGGCCCGTTTGCTGAACTCACACGCAAGCTTGTACTCGCCGCCCAGAGAGCCGGCCCATTCCGAAAGGCCCGGAAGGCGCGTGCCCGAGGCATCGACCACCTGGACCGCGCCACCGGAGCTTTCCAGCGCAGGAGGCGCGCCAGTGAAGGTCTCGAACTTGCCGTCTGTCCAGGCAAGGTTTGTGTAGATCGAGAAGTTGTCGCCGAGCTGGGCTGCCCCATCAAACTCGACGCCTTGCACGATCACCTGCTCTGCGTTCGCGAGATAGCCGCGCAGAACGCCGACCTGACCGTTCACGACGTTGACCTGATAGTCATCGATCGTTGTCTGGAAGGCGGCAAGGTTGGCGGTGACGCCCGGCAGCGGGTTGGTCTTGACGCCGATCTCGATGTGCTTCTCGTCCTCAGGCTTCACCGTCGCCAGCTGCACAGCAACGTTGCCGACCGAATCCAGCGGCACGCCGTTGTTGTTGAGACCGAACGTCTTGAACGCCGTCGAGTAGGTCGCGTAGGCGTGGACGTTGTCCGCAAAGTCGTAAGACACGGTCAGCTGGCCCGAGACGTTGTCGTCGCTGCCGGATGACTCGTAGTTCTGCGGCGACAGCACGCTGCGCTGAAGCGCTCGCAGCGCCACCGAGGTGGCGTCCGTCCCAGAGGTGTCGAGACCGCCATAGACCGTGGCGATGTAGTGCCCGTTCTTTTGGTCATAGTTGACGCGCAAGCCGGGCGAGATCGTCAGCTGGTCAGTCACCTTCCAGTTCACATTGCCAAACAAGGCCGCGCTTGTGTGATCCGAGAGGATGTCAGTCTTCTGCCCATAGCCGTTGAGGAGACCCGGCGTCGCAGCTGCTGCGTTCGGGTTGAGCAGAAAGCGCCAGGCGGCTGAGCCCTGTTCCTGTTGGCCCAGCGTCTTGGTCACCTGGTTGAACCAGAAGGCGCCGACGACGTAGTCGATATCGTCGCCGAAATCCCCGGCGTAGCGGAGCTCTTGCTGCCACTGGTATTGCTTCGACGGGTTGGCCGAAATTGTCGTGATCGGAAGGCCGAGGAAGTCGCGGTCGTTAGACGGATCCCACAGCCAGTAGCGCCAGCCCGTGATCGATGTCAGCGTGCCAGGCCCGATATCCCAGTCCGCAGTCACGGATGCTCCGCCGAGTTCCTGGTAGGAGCGGTGCTGCGAGTCGAGATCGGACAGGCGGTCGAACGCATTCGTGCTCGGCGGGGCGTAGTTGAAGACCGCCGCCTGCGCCGCGTACTGCCGGTTCAACGCGCGCTGGGTCGGAACCACGCCGGCAAAGATCGAGGCGTAGCCTTCGGGCT
>CALRWU020000114.1:0-8284 GCA_943371945.1 Azorhizobium sp. AG788 | reverse complement strand
AGGGTCGAATGACCTTCCATCTTCAGGTCCGGAAGGAACTGGTTCTCCCAGGTGAGTACGAGTTTGCGGGGCTTGTCGGCGAGAATGATCTTGCCGCTGTCGGCGACGCGGCCATCGGGGATCATGGCGCGCCAGTCGCTGCCGGGCGTCCAGTCGGATTCCTGCCAGGTCTCGCACCAGTAGCGCCTGGTGAACTCTGGCTGCGTGAGCGCGTCCCAGAGTTTCTCTGGCGTTGTGGCGATGTGGATGACGTAGACAAAACGCGACTGTGATGTGTGGGTCATTCTGACTCCAGTCTCTTTTTCAGGTCTACCAGGGCGTCGACCCGGTGGCGTTCGAACTTGCGGATCCAGCGATTGGCGATCTCTGCGATCGGCACCGCGTTGAGATAATGGAGCTTCTCGCGGCCACGTTTTATGGTTGCGACGAGGTTCGCTTCTTCCAGGATCGCGATGTGTTTCGAGACGGCCTGACGCGACATGTCGAGGACGGCGCACAGCTCGTTCAGCGTCTGGCCGGAATGGCCGCAGAGGCTGTCGAGCAGGGCTCTTCGGCTGTCGTCTGCCAGCGCCCGGAACACAAGATCCATACCCCTTAATAGGCAACCATAAGGTTGCCTGTCAACACCTGCGCTTCAGAAGAGGAGAGAGCGATGGCGGGCCAGCGAGGCCGCGACGTGCTGATCAGCATTGGCGATGGCGATGAACCGGAGGCGTTTGTCCTGGTCGCGGGGATACGCGCGCGAACGATCAACCTGACGGCCGGTCTGATCGAGGCGACGACGGCGCAGAGTGCGCAAGCGTGGCGCGAGGTAATTGCAGGCGCGGGCGTCAAGCGCGCTGAGGTCGCGGGAAGCGGCGCTTTCAAGGACGCAGAGTCTGATGCGTTGATGCGGGCGGCGTTCTTCGCCGGAAGGGCATCAACGTTCGAGCTGGTGATCCCGGATTTTGGCGTGCTGCGAGGGCCATTCGTGATCTCCGAGCTGACCTATGGCGGCGAGCACGACGGCGAGGCGACGTTCGCGATCCGGCTCGCGTCGGCGGGGGTGGTGACGTTTGAAGCGGATGGAGTTGATTGAGATGGCGGATGATCAGGAAGCAGCGGCGAAGGCCGCTGGCGATGCCTTGGAGCGGGCCTTGTTGAAGGCGACGCAAAGCGTCGAGCGTGAGTTGATGCGCATTGTGAAGACGGGCGAGGACGATCTCGATCGTCTCGGCCGCAAGATCGCGGAGACGCTGGCGCAACTCGCGCTTGATGGCGTGTTGGGCGGTCTTGGCGGCGGAGCTTCGCGTGATGCGCCGGCAGATGACGGCGCGCTGTTGTCGTTCAACCAGATTGCGACGGCGCTGGCGAAGGTGGCACGACGCTGGATGCGGTTCACATGAGCGCATTTCATGAGGTGAACCTGCCGCTGGCGCTTGCCATCGGGGCGAGCGGCGGACCCGAGCGGATGACCGATGTCGTGCGACTGGCGTCTGGTGCGGAAAGCCGGAATGCGCGATGGGTCGGATCTCGGCGTAGATGGGAAGTTGGCGGCGCCGCGGTGCGCGCGGACGCGGCGCATGAGTTGATAGCCTTCTTCGAGGCGCGGCGTGGCCGCGTTCACGGGTTTCGATTTCGCGATCCGATTGACTGCAAAAGTTGCGCGCCGAGCGGCGTGGTTGATGCGCTGGATCAGCCGTTAGGCGCAGGAGATGGCGTGGCGACGTCGTTTCAGCTGGTGAAGCGATATGTCAGCGGCGGTGAATGGGCAGATCGGCCGATACGCAAGCCGGTGTCCGGCAGCGTGGTGGTTGCTGTTGATGGTGTGGGGGTGAGCGCGTTCGCGGTTGATCACGTAACGGGTGTGGTCACGTTCGATGCAGCGCCTGCGGACGGCGCAGTCCTGACGGCAGGATACGCGTTTGACGTACCGGTGCGGTTCGATGCGGATCGGCTCGAGATGGCGTTGCTCGGCAATGGCGCGATGCGCGTGATGCGCGCGCCTGTTGTCGAGGTTGCGGAGTAATCATGAAACAGATTGAGGAGGCGTTCGCCGCCAGGCTGGCGGCGGGCGTGACGACGCTGTGCGCCTGCTGGCGTTTCGAGCGGATGGACGGTGCGGTATTTGGGGCGACGGATCACGACGCGCGCATCGCGCTCGATGGCGTGACGTATGAGCCGGCGGCCGGCCTGGAAAGCACCACGTTTGAGTCTTCGGCAGGCTTGGCGCCGGGGCATGCGGCGGCGCGGGGCGCGATCGCGCTAGGGTTCCTGACCGAGGCGGATGTCGATGCAGGCCTGTGGGATGGCGCGCGCGTCGACGTGTGGCGAGTTGACTGGGAAGCGCCGGAGCATCGGCTCATGATCTGGTCGGGGCAGTTTTCCGAAATCACCCGGCGGGGGTCAGCCTTTTCAGCGGAGCTGGTAAGTCTGAAGGCTGCTTTCGAACGACCAGTCGGTCGCGTCTATGCGCGGACGTGCGATGCCGAAGTCGGTGATGCACGGTGCGGTGCTGATCTCAACAGTACAGCGTTTCGCGTTGAGGCCGTTGTCAGTGCTGTTCTGGGTGATGGACGATTTCACCTCAGCGGTTTGTCCGGATTCGACGCGGGCTGGTTCACGGGTGGGAAGTTGACGTGGAGCAGCGGCGCCAATGCAGGCGCGACCGGCCGGGTGCAGCGGCATGCGGGCGCGGAGATCGATCTCGTGCGGGCGCCGCGCTTTGTCGTTGCGGTGGGTGATGGGTGCGTCATGACGGCGGGTTGCGACAAGTCGTTTGCGATGTGTGGGGCCAAGTTTGATGCGCGGATCAACTTTCGCGGCTTTCCGCATATGCCTGGTCCGGAGGCTGTGCTGGCTGGTCCCTCTTCCGATCGACCAAATACGGGTGGGAGGCGCGGATGAGCGTCGTGTCGCGAGCGGCCATTGTCGCAGAAGCGCGGCGATGGCTGGGCACGCCGTATCAGCATCAGGCGAGCGTGATCGGCGTGGGTACGGATTGTCTGGGGCTGTTGCGCGGTGTGTGGCGTGCGCTGATCGGGCCGGAGCCGGAGAAGGCGCCGCCCTACACACCCGACTGGGCGGAGGCGCGGGGCTCGGATGACCTGATGGAGGCTGCGCGCAAATGGTTGCGCGAGATCCCGATCAGCGAAGCACGGGCGGGCGACGTGCTGCTGTTTCGCATGGGGCTGGGCGCGCCAGCGAAGCATGTGGGGATCGCCAGCGGCGGGGACCGCATCATTCATGCCTACTGGGTGCGATCGGTCTGTGAGACGCGGCTGGTTCCGTGGTGGCAGCGACGGATCGCGGGAGCATTTTCATTTCCTGGAGTTGAGGACTGATGGCTGAACTGGTTCTGGCCAAAGTTGGCGAAGCGGCGGCGAGCGCGTGGCTGCCCAAGGGTCTCGCCTTCCTCGGGAGTACGGTGGGGCGTGGAGTTGGATCCGCGCTGGATTCGGCTTTTACGCCGCCGATGGAAGGGCCGCGCGTGCCGCAATTCCATCTGACGGAAGGACGCGAAGGCGTTGGCGTGCCGATCGTCTATGGGCGATGCCGCGTCGGTTCGCAGTTGATCTGGGCGGCCAACTTTCGCGAGCGTCGCGATGTACAGGGCGGCAAGGGTGGTCCGCGTGTTGCGGAGTATTCCTACTCGCTGAGCTTTGCTGTGGCGCTGTGCGAGGGCGAGATTACGCGCGTGTCGCGGTGCTGGGCGAATGGTGAGCCCTTCGATCTGTCGCAGGTGACGTGGCGGCTTTATCGCGGGACGGAGGAGCAGGCGCCGGATCCGCTGATCGAGGCGATTGAAGGGGACGCGCCGGCGTATCGTGGGCTGGCTTACATCGTGTTTGAGGACATGTCGGTCGACACGTTTGGCGCGCGGATGCCGCAGCTGTCATTCGAAGTTGTTCGGCAGGCCGGCGGGGACGCAGGGCGGATGGAGTCGGTCGTGCGGGCCGTGAACATGATTCCGGGATCCGGCGAGTTCGCTCTGGCAACCGACATCGTGAAGCGGCGCATCGGGCCGGGGCGTGAAACGGCGGAGAATCTGCATGGACCAGAGCTGAAGAGCGATTTCGAGGCTTCGCTCGATCAGCTCGAGGCGGAGCTGCCGAATGTGACGCGGGTGAATCTGGTGGTCGGCTGGTTCGGGACCGACCTGCGGTGTGGCGAGTGTGCGATCAAGCCGGGCGTGGAGATCATGTCGAAGACGACCGTGCCGCATGCGTGGAGCGTTGCGGGGCTGGGGCGCGGTGAAGCGCACCTGGTGTCAGCGACGGACGGGCGCGCGAACTATGGCGGTACGCCGTCGGATGAGTCGGTGCGGCAGGCGATCGCGATGCTGAAGGCGCGTGGGTATCATGTGACGCTGTATCCGTTCCTGCTGATGGATGTGCCGACGGGAAATGGGCTGCCTGATCCCTATGGCGGTGTGGAGCAGGCGGCGTTTCCGTGGCGCGGGCGGATCACGACGGTTGCGGGCGATGTGGCGGCTCAGGTCGATGACTTTTTCGATGCGTATCGCCCGTTCATTCTGCACTACGCGCAGCTTGCGGCGGATACCGGCGCGGATGGCGTGCTTATCGGGTCGGAACTCGTAGCGTTGACGCGAGCCGTTGATAGCGGTGTGTATCCGGCGGTGAGTGCGCTGAGGACGCTGGCCGAGGATGTGCGCACTATTGTCGGGGTGTCGGTCGAGGTCAGCTATGCGGCGGACTGGACCGAGTATGGCGCGCATGTCGTTGACGATGATGTAGCGTTTCCGCTGGATGCGCTCTGGGCGAGCGAGGCGATCAGCTATGTGGGGCTCGACTGGTATCCCCCGATGGCGGACTGGCGCGGCAGCGGCACGCCATCTGTAGGTGAGTTGCGAAGCGGCGTTGCGGCGGGCGAAGCGTTCGACTGGTACTACGTTGATGGCGATGCGCGGCTGGCACAGGACCGTACACCGATCACCGACGGCGCTTTTGGCGAACCGTGGGTGTTCCGGCAGAAAGATGTGCGTTCGTGGTGGGAAAATCTGCACCACGCGCGGAGTGGCAGTGCGAGGTCGAGCACAGCGACGGACTGGGTTCCGGGGATGAAGCCGGTGTGCTTTGTCGAGATGGGCGTGCCGGCGGTGGGCAAGGGCGTCAACCAGCCGAATGTCTTCTATGATCCCAAGAGTTCGGAGAGTGCGCTGCCGTATTTTTCGGACGGGTCACGCGATGACGTGATCCAGCGGCGGGCGATCGAAGCATTTCATGCGCATTGGAGCGATGACGAGAACAATCCACTGTCTGACGTGTATGTGGGGCGGATGGTTCCCGCGGATGGCGCGGTGCTCTGGGCGTGGGACGCGCGGCCCTTCCCGGCCTTTCCGGTGCGCGAGGATGTCTGGAGCGATGCCGGAAACTGGCGGCTGGGGCATTGGCTGAACGGGCGTGCGGGCGCTGCCTTGCTGGCGGATGTTGTGGCGGATGTGTGTGAGCGGAGTGGCGCGGTGGCCGATGTCAGCGGCCTTGTTGGCGTCGTATCGGGATTCAGCATGGTCGGGCCAGTGACGGCGCGGGCCGTGCTGGAACCTCTGTGTCGTGGCTATGGCTTGGATGCAACGGAGCGAGACGGGGCAATCGTGTTCCGGATGTGCGGCGATGATGTTGTCGAAGCAGATGCCGGGAGGCTCGTCGAGGAGGACGGGCCGGCGCTTACACTCACACGCGAGGGGCTTGAGCAGGACGAGGTGGCGGTGCGTTTGCGCTTCATCGATGCGAGCGCGGATTATCAACCGGGGTTGATGCGTTCGACTGGTAGTCTTGCATTGCAGGCGGCCGACGTCGAGTTGCCGCTGGTGTTGGATCGAAGCCAGGCGGCGGGTCTGGCGGATGAACTGGCGGGCCAGATGGCGTTGCAGCGCGTGCGGGTGCGGTTTGCAATGGCTGCGGATGGCTCACCGATTGAGGCTGGCGACGTTGTCGTGATCGATGATTTGCAGCTCAGGATCGTCGAGGTTTCTGATGGAAAGGTGCTTTCGTTCGAGGCCGAGCGTGCCGGAACGCGTGCCTTGCGCGCATTGACGCCGGCCTTGCCTGCGTCGTCACCGGGAGTGGTTGTGCCGCCGGAGCCGGATGCGGTGCTTGTTGATGCGCCGGCCCTGCCTGGTGAAGAGGACGACCTGCGGCCGCTCGCGTTTGCGTTCGCGGATCCCTGGACGGGAGCTGTTGCATTCAGCGGAGGCGCGGATGCGGATCAGCTTGTGCGTCGGGCGAACATCGAGCGCCCGTGCGCGGTGGGGAGATTGATGTCAGCTCTCTTCCCGCACGTGTCGGGTCGCTGGCAGGAGACGTCGGTTTGGGTAGAGCTGCCGGGAGCGACCTTGTCTTCCGCCAGCAAGAGCGCGGTGCTGAACGGGGCGAACCGCGCGCTGGTCGAAACGAGCGTCGGCTGGGAGTTGATCCAGTTTCTTGAGGCGGAACTCGTCGATGTAAATACCTACAAGCTGACGGGGCTGTTGCGTGGGCAGCAGGGTTCCGAGTCGGCGATGAGCGCAGGCGCCGCCGAGAGCGCCCGTATCGTGTTTCTGACGGGGGCTGAGCAGCGGCTGGCGGTTGCGGACTGGGAACGGGGGTTGGAGATGGTGTGGTCAGCGGGCGAATGGTCGGGGCGCTACACCCATACTGCTGTGGCGGCGCGGCCGTGGTCGCCGGCGCATCTGCGGGCGAAGTGGGAAGACGGAGATGTCGTGCTCAGCTGGATTCGCCGCGCCCGGAAGGATGGCGATCGCTGGGCGGCGGGCGAGCCACCCGTGGAAGGGGTCGAGGGCTATCGCATCCGGGTGTCGGGTGGAGAATCGGTGCGCGAGTGGGACGTTCCGGCTACGACCGGCACATATGCCGCAGCGGACCAGGCGATGGACTTTCCTTCAGGTGGAATTGCACTGCTGGAGGTCTCCCAGCTCGGCCCAGATGGTCAGCCTGGCGACTGGATGGGGATTTCTCAGACCATTCTCGCCCCCTGAGCGAATTGCGACTTTAGTTTTGCCTCAATATCTCCATCTTCTGGCTTGTGTTGCAGGGGGGTGAGGTTCCACGCTAGGGGCCAGTTTATTCGGCAAGGATCAGCAGTTGAGCTGGGATCCCTATGCGGCGCTAGGCGTACCAAAGTCCTCAAGCGCCGAGGAAATCAGGAAAGCGTATCGCAAGCTCGCAAAAGAGCTGCACCCTGACGTGCGCCCTGGCGACACCTCAGCAAACGAGCGCTTCAAGCGTGTGACCGCGGCGTTCAACATGCTCACCGACGAACCGATGCGGGCGCGCTATGATCGTGGCGAGATCGATGCCGATGGCAACGAGAAGCCCCAATTCCATCCCGGTGGCGGTTTTGCCGGCGCGGCAGGCGCCCGTGCGCGGGCGGGCAATGGACGTGGCGACGTCTTCGAAGACCTGTTCGACGGGCTCTTCAGCCGGGGTGGCGGTTCGCGCGGCTTTGGCCAGCAGCGCGGCGAGGACGTCCGCTACCGCATGGAGATCGATTTTCTCGACGCGGTGAATGGCGGCAAGCGTCGCGTGACGATGTCGGATGGGCGCACGCTCGATCTGGCGATCCCGGCGGGACTGACGTCGGGCCAGACGCTGCGACTCAAGAATCAGGGATTGCCGGGTGTCGGCGGCGGCCCCTCGGGCGATGCGTTGGTCGAGATAAAGGTTGGCGAGCATCCTGTATTCCGGCGCGATGGCGACGATATCCGGATGGACCTGAAGATCACGCTCGCCGAGGCGGTTGAGGGCGGCAAAGTGCCGGTGCAGACGCCGTCGGGCCCGGTAACCATGTCGGTGCCGCCTGGATCGAGTTCAGGCGATCTTTTGAAGTTGCGCGCCAAGGGCGTGCAGACGCGCCCAATGCCCGGCGACCTGCTGGTGCGGATCATGATCGTCCTGCCGCGAAAGGACGATCCGGAGCTACGGGAATTCATCCGCACCTGGCCTGGGCGCAAGATCGACATTCAGCGATGATGTCAGGCGGAAGCAGTGAAACGCTGCGGAAACTGCAAGATTTTCGCGTATCTGGCGCCTGTTCAGACAGGGTTCACTGTATCGACGGTAAACCCGGTTTCATGTTTCGCAGAGCCCTCCTTCCCCTGATTGCCGCCGCGCTGGCCGCGGGACTGACCGCGTCTCCCGCCGCAGCCCAGCGCGGCGATTCGCCGTTCTCGTCGCAATGGGATCGCCCGCGTGAGGAGCGCGCGCCGCAACGCGACGTTCCGCTCAGCGACGTGCTGCGCGACCTCCGCAGCAGGTATGGCGGCCAGCATCTCGATGCACGGAAG
>CALRWU020000113.1:0-8290 GCA_943371945.1 Azorhizobium sp. AG788 | reverse complement strand
TTGATCCGCGCGGCGAAATGTTCGGCGCGCAGCTGGCCATCGCCCCGCCCCGGCAGCCTGACCCTGTTGCACCCCCCTCCGCCCAACCCACCGTGCAGCTCAACGGCCAGGCGCCGCCTGCCCTCCACGCTGACAGCATTGCCAATGCCGCATTCGACCGCGCCGCCAAGGCTGACCTCGATCGCCTCGAATGCCTGATGTCGCGTGACCAGGTCTGGAAAGAGGAAGGCCTCACCATCGCCAGCCTCGCCCTGCGGGCTCACATTCCCGAAACCCAGTTGCGGCGCCTGATCAATGACTGCCTCGGCTATCGCAACTTCCCATCCTATGTGAATGCGCACCGTATCGCCGCCGCGAAGACGCGTCTGGCCGATCCTGGCGAGGCCCGCGTCTCGATTTCCACCATCGCCTACGACATCGGATTCGCTTCCCTCGGACCCTTCAACAGGGCCTTCAAGGAGGAGGCTGGCGTTTCGCCCTCGGAATGGCGCCGCAAAATGCTGGAAGATCCCTCGCCGATTTCTGTGCCGGCCTGATCGATTTCTGAAAACCGCTGACAAATCAGCGGCAAAAATCTGCAAGCGGCCGCTGCTCTCCATTTTCCGAAAAATCTTATCGATTTCTTGGAAGGCCCACCGTTTCCCGGAAACGGCGAGCGAGCGCCCGCGATCATCCCCAATGTTGGTTCATCCAATGAAGGAGAAACCACATGGATACGATCAACACCTCCCCGAACTCCTCCTCGATGACCGCGACTATCCTCTCGACCGTTCTGGCAGTCGGCGCAGTCGCCTGGGTCGTCTCTGCCGGCATCGGCCTCGCCTCGGCGCAGACACCACAACCCGCCGCCGAAAAGGTCAGCTATGGCGACCTCGACCTGCGCACTGAAAGTGGCGCGCACGTCCTGCTCCAGCGTCTCGACGCCGCCGCCCAGCGCCTGTGCGGACCTGAGCCGACGCATAGCCCGCTGACCCCGCGCCAGACCGCGATGTTTGAACGTTGCGTTGACGAAGCGGTTCACGCCGCCGTCCACAGCACGGCCGAGCCGCTCGTGCTCGTTCTCAACGGACAGCCTCTCTCGGCTGGCGCGTCGCTCGCGACGCGCTGACGGGTTCCCTGGCGGACGCTCCCGCCAAACAACCTGACGGCGGGCTTCGCGGCCCCACCGATTCACGCGAAGCCCGCCGGATTTTTTGGTCGCGATCTAACGGCGCTTCACCGGCTTGCCCTGTTTCGGCTGGGCTTTCAGCCAGAAGCCGAGCGCCATGACCTTGGCGTCGTCGAAGAACGCCGCATCGACGCGCGCCAGAAAGTCCTCGCGCGAGAACTCCACGCGCTTCACGTCTTCCTTCTCCGCCGCCAGCCCGGAGGCCTTGGGGTTGACCAGGTCCGCCGCCATCACGGGTGCATAGTAGAGAAAGATCCGCTCCGAACTCGAGCCGGGCGAGACATAGCCCTGCGAGACCAGCGTGAGATGACCGGCGCGATAGCCGACCTCCTCCATCATCTCCCGGCGGATGCAATCCTCCGGCTCCTCGTCTTCCTCGACCGACCCCGCCATCGCCTCGAGAATATAGCCCGGACCCTTGTCATAGGTCGCAATCCGGAATTGCTCGGCCAGCACGATCACATCGCGTTCGACATCATGGATCAGCGCCGCAGCGCTGTCGCCCCGCTCGAACACCAGCCGCTTCACATCGGTGAGCCGCCCCTTCCCGGCCGCGCGATCGAAATCGAACGTGTATTCGTCGATCTTGTAGCGGCCCTTGAAGACCGTCTTCTTCGACTTGATCTCGACGCTTCGCTTCTTCGTCGCCATCAGGTGGACTCCTTCACTGCACGCGCCTGCGTCCGCCGCATCACCAGCCAGGCCAGCAGGGTCAACGCGCTGAGCGCGACAAAGGCCTGCAGCGCCGTCCACGGGTCTTCGCTCACGAACGCAAGCCACAACACACCATTGATCACCAGCGCCAGGATCGCAGGGAACGGATAGAGCGGCATCTTCCATGGCCGCTCCAGCCCCGGCTCACGGGCGCGCATCACGATCACCGCCGCATTCGCCATCATGCCCATCGCCGCCAGCAGCGATACCGAGAACGCCAGCAGCAGGTCATAGACGCCAATGCTGGCCAGCAGCGCCGCAAGACCCACGGTCGCAAACAGGGCCGCGCGCGGCGTGCCGTTGGCGGCCACGCGATTAAAAACCGGTATGTTGAAGGCGCGCGACACGCCAAACAGCACGCGCGGAAACGTCATGACCATCGCATTCAGCACCGTCACCAGCGAGATCAGCGACACCGCCGTCACCACGGGCTCCGCCGCTGGCCCGAACACGCGCGCCGCCGCATCCGCCGCCACCAGCTTCGACCCCGCCATCTCCGCCGGCGTCAGCACGCTCATATAGGCAAGATTCGCGAGCACATAGATCGCCGCCACGACGGCAATGCCCGAGAATGTCGCGCGCGCGATGTCCCGGCCGGGATCGCGCACCTCCTCGCAGAAATACGCCGCCGAGTTCCAGCCCTGATACGTCCCGAAGATCGCGCGCAGCGACACGATCACGCCGCCCAGCGTCACTGCCGTCGCCGCCTCCGGCGTCACCACGCTCGCCACAGGCGCGCTGCGCGGCCAGAAGAACAATGCAAGGATCAGGACGAGGAACAGCACCGCCTTGACCGCGCTGCCGATCTCCTGCGACCGCCCGCCTGCCTTGGTGCCGAGCAACTGGATCGAACCGGCCAGCAGCACCAGAACTGCGGCCATCGCTCCGAGCGGTACATCGGTCGCGATGCCAAGCCGGTGCAGGTATTCGGCAAACACCACAGCGATGAAGGCGATGACGGCAAGATTGGCGAGCCAGTCGCAGATGCCGACCGCAAGGCCCGGCAACGCTCCGAATGCGCGCTGCGCAAAGGTGAAAGGGCCGCCGGCCTGCCGGATCGAGGACGCAAGCTCCACGGTCGACATCGAGTCGATCCAGGCGACGACTGCCCCCAGCGCCCAAAGCACGATGATCAGGACCGGCGCGCCGCTGTTCTCCGCCACAATGCCCGGCGTCCGCAGGATGCCCTGTCCGATCGTCCCGCCAACCACCACGGCGATGCCAAAGGCAACGCCGAGAACGCGCAGCAGATGCCCACGCTCCGCGGCGCCGCCATCCGTTGTCTCGTCTGTCATGATGACCCCTGCCGCCTCGGGCGAGATAGATCACCCTTTCAGCGCACGGCCTAGAGCTTCGACCCGCTAGAGACCCAGCACCCGCCGCTGTTCCGCGAACAACTGCTCGCAGCCATGCTCGGCGAGATCCATGAGCGACGTGAATTCGTTGCGCGAGAATGACCGTTGCTCGCCCGTACCCTGGATCTCGATCAGCTTGCCGCCCGTCGCCATTACGAAGTTTGCGTCCACCTGCGCCGCCGAGTCCTCGGGATAGTCCAGGTCGAGCACCGGCACGTCATTGAAGATGCCGCACGAGATCGCCGCAACCTGTGCGGAAAGCGGGTTCGTCTTGATGACGCCCTCGTCGACCAGGTATTTGCACGCCAGCGCCAGCGCCACATAGGCGCCTGTGATCGACGCCGTGCGCGTGCCGCCATCGGCCTGCAGCACATCGCAGTCGAGCGTGATCGTGTTCTCGCCGAGCGCCTTCATGTCGGTGACAGAGCGCAGCGCGCGTCCGATCAGCCGCTGGATCTCCTGCGTGCGGCCGGACTGCTTGCCCTCGGCTGCTTCACGACGGCCCCGCGTGTGCGTCGCGCGCGGCAGCATACCGTACTCGCCCGTCACCCAGCCCTCGCCCTTGCCCTTCTTCCAGCGCGGAACCTCCCCCGCCCACGACGCCGTGCACAGCACATGCGTGTGCCCGAACTTGGCAAGGCACGACCCCTCCGCATAACGCGTCACCCCCACTTCAAGTGAGACAGGACGGAGCTGGTTGGGAGAACGGCCGGACGGACGCATGAAGACCTCGGAGCTGAACAGGCGCTGCTGTTAGCAGAGCCGGGGCGAGGTTCCTACTCCACGGCCGCCAAAGCGATATTCACTTCGGGGTCCACGATCTTGGTCCATCCGATGGCGTCGCTGACCGTCTCATTGGACGGCGGACCGTTTTCAACAAATACGACAAACTTCTCGCCCGGCTTGCCCGATAGCGCATCCCATCTCTTGTCAGGTCCGCAATCGCTCCAACTCGAAATTCCGATCATGAAAGTCTGATCCGGCCCCCGCCCCTTTAGCCAAGAAAGGGGCCGTAATTCCACATCCTGCACGTCCACATAATCGCGCCAGAAGGTCTGTATTTTCCTCGGCTTTACGGACTCGATCCGCGCGATGAACACTTGCTCTGAAGTCTCCCACAGCCTTTTCTGTTCATTGAAAGGTCGCAGCGCTTCCTCGATTGCATCCGCCTTCGCTATCTCGGCTTCTTGATAGGCATAATATCTACGCTCTTCTGCCGGAGATAATCCCGGTGGCGCGGCGGTGAAGACATGAATCGGAAGAGCGCAGGCGCTTGCCGATTGCGCGCTCACCAATCCGCCCATCACAAGCACAAGCGTCAGGCCAATCGAAAGCTTCAGCACCCCCCCAACCCTCCCCAGCTACTCCGCCGCCTTCAGAGCCGCCAGTGCACGCGGCTCGACCAGCGCCTTAAGGCTCACCGTCTCAAAGATCGTATTCTGCGCCGGATCATCGCCCTTCACGAAGATAACGAACTCATCGCCGACCTTGCCGCTGATCGCATCGAAACCCGGGACCGGACCGCAGCTCGTCATCTCGGCGACGCCAAGATCGAATTGCCAGGGCGAGCCCGCCCCCTTCAGCCACGTCATCGGCGCCAGCGAGACCTGCGGCGCATCCGGCAGGCCCGGCAGCGAAATCGTCCGGCGCTCTGCGATCTGCGCGACAACAACCAGATCGGCCTTGTCCCACGCGCTCGCCTGTTGATCGCTGGTGGCGACCGCAGACGGCGTACAGGCCGTCGTCGGCTGCGCCATCGCCGGCGCAGCCATCATCATAGCCGCTACCAGCACGCCCGTGCGCAAACCGATCTTCCGCATTCGCACCCTCACCTACTGGGCCGTCAGCGCCGCGATCGTGCGCGGGTCGATGATGCGGTCGAGTGAGTAGGCTTCCATTAAGGTCGGCTGCGCGCCTCCTGAGAGATAGACGAGGAAAACATCACCCGGCTTGCCGTAAAGGGCGTCCTGGCCGGTCATCTGCCCGCACGGCGGCGGCATGCTTGAACCAATATTGATCTCGGCAGACGCGCCGCTTCCCTTGATCCAGCGGATCGGCTTCAGAACGGCCATCGGCTGACCGTTCATGTAGTCGAACTCCTTCGGCAGGCCCTTCGTCTTGTCCTCGCGCACATAGCGCACCAGCACAAGCGCGCCCGCTTCGTCGAACAGCCGCACCTGCTGCTTCAGCTTCCAGTCCCGGTTCTCTTCCGCATACTTTAGCCCGTGGGCCGCGCTCCACGCCATCGCCAGCGCATCGACATCCGCCTGCGGCGTGCCCGCGGGCGCGGGCGGCGGCGGCGGGAAAGGCACGGGCGAGCACGCCAGCGCCGGCGCCGCCATCGACAATGCAGCCGCCGCCACGATCGCAAACCTGCCAAACCTGTTCATCACATTTCCCCTGCCGGACCTGTCGATACGGGAACTATCCTTGGTCACGGACCGTCCCAAGCGCAAGTGAGCGCAACATAAGGCTTTTTTCCCTGACATCCGCGCTCATTACCCGGTTGAACCGTGTCGGGCGGGCCCATACCTTCCCCCCGCAATGACCACCACCCCGCGTACCCCCCCTGCAACCGGCCTGCCCCTGTCCGCCTTCGCGGCCATGGACAAGCGTTCGCGCGAGATCTTCCGCAAGATCGTGCAGTCCTACCTCGATACCGGCGAGCCCGTCGGGTCGCGCACCATCTCCCGGCGCGGCGTCGCCCTCTCCCCCGCCTCGATCCGCAACATCATGTCCGACCTGTCGGAGATGGGCCTGATCGACAGCCCCCACACCTCCGCCGGCCGCATCCCCACCCATGCCGGCCTGCGCATGTTCGTCGACAGCCTGCTGCAACTCGGCGAGCCGGGTGAAGCCGACAAGCAGGCGATCGAAAGCCGCCTCGCCGGTTCCGGCCGCCGCATGGAGAATGTCCTCTCCGAAGCCTCCGATCTTCTCTCCGGACTCGTCGGCGGCGCAGGCCTCGTCTCGACGCCCTCGGCCGACGCCCCGATCCGCCATATCGAGTTCGTGCGCATCTCCGCCGAACAGGCCCTCGCCGTCATCGTTGCGGAATCCGGCGAGGTCGAGAACCGCGTCCTCGCCCTGCCCCCCGGCCTGCCCGCCTCCTCCCTCATCGAGGCCGGCAACTATCTCAACGCCCGCATGAAGGGCCGCACCCTCGCCGAAGCACGCGAAGCCGTGCTCGACGAGGTCCGCTCCAGCAAGGCGCTGCTCGACCAGACCGCCTCCCGGCTGGTGGAAGATGGCCTCGCGCAATGGTCGGGCGAAGACCCCGGCCGGGGCCGCTCCCTCATCGTGCGCGGCCGCGCCAAGCTGCTGGACGATCCGCGCGCCGGCGAAGATCTCGACCGCGTGCGCGACCTCTTTGCCGAACTCGAACGCTCAGAAAACCTGCTCAACGTGCTTGATACCGCACGGGATGCAGAGGGCGTGCGGCTGTTCATCGGCTCAGAAAACCCGCTGTTCTCGCTATCCGGGTCGGCAATGATCGTCGCCCCCTATATGAATGCGGAGCGGAAGATTGTAGGGGCGCTGGGCGTGATCGGTCCGACCCGGCTCAATTATGCCCGTGTGATACCGATGGTGGACTATACCGCGCAGGTCGTCGGCCGGATTCTCGGCGAAGGGCGCGGGACTGGTAAGAGAGAGTAGACTGAGATGAACGACAACACGCCCGGCAATGCCAACGAAGATGAAGCCATCCTCGCGGCCGAGAATGAAGGCATGGACGAGGCCGTGGGACACGAGACCGCCAGCCGCATCAATCCGCTCGCCGAAATCGTCGCTGGGCTGGAGAAGGAACGCGACCAACTCAAGGACAATGTCCTGCGCGCCCTCGCCGAGACGGACAATGTCCGCAAGCGCGCCAACCGCCAGATCGAAGAAGCGCGTCTCTACGCCGTCGAGAAATTCGCGCGGGACCTGCTCAATGTCGCGGACAACCTCTCGCGCGCGGTCGATTCCGTTCCGGCCGAAAGCCGGGGCATCATGACCGACGCGGTGAAGACCGCGCTGGAAGGCGTCGAGCTGACGCAGAAGGAGCTGGTCACGGTGCTGGCCCGCCATGGCGTCACCGCGATCGATTCCTCGCCCGGATCCGCGTTCGATCCCAACATGCATCAGGCCGTCACGCAGGTGCCGTCCGAACACCCCGCCGGCTCCGTCGCCGAACTCTACCAGTCCGGCTGGCGCATCGGCGACCGCACGCTACGCGCGGCGCTCGTCGCCGTTAGCGGTGGGCCCACGAGGCAATAGCAAGGCGACCCAGTAAGGGCTGGCGCCTGCCTGTCCCCTTCTCCGGCCGCGTTACGCCTCCAGACTGGGGGTTGGGGATTCGGGGGTTATGGGCGTCGCCCGTGACCATGCCTTCTCGTGCAGCATGTAGGCGATCGTCTGCACCATCGGCTCAATGACGCCGACGCCCAGCGCAATGCGCCAGTCGCGCGTCAGCACATAGGCGACGCTGACCGCCACAGTCAGATGCATCAGGGAATAGGTAAGCGGCTTGAACGCCGTCGCTTTCACGCCCTTCAGGCCTGGGCGGAGAAGTAACCGGCGCCAGCTGCTTCCGCCGGAAGGCGATGGCGCAAGGCCTGCCCTGTCGGTCGGTGCGCTGCCGGCGCCGGAGTTCGAATGAACGTGGGCGTGCATAGGCGGCGTGCTCCCTCGAAGCAACAAGTAGATGCGAATTAGTCGCATTACAAGATCGGGCTGAAATTTCTGATTCTCTGCGTGAAATCAGAGTGATCCGCGTCCTCGGCCGACTCCATTAAGGTCTCTGACGCCGAATTCACCCGGCTTGCGAAGCCGGCTCAGCGGACAGCCTGATCCAGGAATCCAGGGACACGCACATCTTGTCCTCCCGGAATTGCACGAGCCGGAACCGCAGAGCCACGGGCTCGAATCTGGAAGCGTCCCCCCGGCACGCGTTCCCCGCGCAGGCCGGGTACACGGAACCAAAAGTTGCGCCCCCTTTTGTCGGAAGGCCGGTGTCCAGATTCGGCGGATAGCCAGAAAACTTCCGCCGCACGTTCAACCACTTGCCCCA
>CALRWU020000112.1:0-8306 GCA_943371945.1 Azorhizobium sp. AG788 | reverse complement strand
TGACCGCCGCGCCCGCAGCGACTGGGATCTTCACGGCGCCAACGCCAGGGGCCGTGACGATGAGGTCTCCAACGACATCGCCTTCCTTCAGCGGCGCCATCAGCGGCGACTTGTAGACGACTTCGCCCTTGATCTTGTCGACCGCGTCGAGGTGAAGGCCAACCGCGTAGTCGGACGTTGCAATCAGCGGAACCTGTTTCTGCTCGCCCATCCAGACGTCGGCGACCGCAACTTGCGCGCCTTTCTTGACCAGCGTTGCCGATGTGAAGTCGAGAAAGGCCGACCGCATGACACGGGGACCTTCCTGCTTGCGGGCTGTCTCGCTTTCAAGACCATTGAGAACGATGATGCGCCGCTTGCCTTCGCGTACCGCCGATCCGACGAGACCAAAGCCCGATACCGACAGGTGACCCGTCTTTACACCGTCTGATCCCTGCAGCTCGCGTAGCAGCGGGTTGCGGTTGTACTGGCGCGTCTTGTTGAACGTGAACTCGGGCTCCGAGAACAACGGATAGTATTCCGGAAAGTCCTTGATGATGCGGTAGGCGATAACGCCGATGTCGTGTGCGCTCATCCGGTGGTTTGGATTGTCCAAGCCGGTCGCGTTGGCGAATGTGGAATTGTTGAGCCCGAGCTCCTTGCCGCGCGCCGTTGCCTGACGGGCGTAAGCTTCCTCGCTGCCGAACAGTCCCTCGGCGAGCGTGATGCAGGCGTCATTGCCGGAGATGATGATCGCGCCCTTGAGCAAGTCCTGAACTGTCACTTTCGAATGGATCGGCAGGAACATGGTCGAACCGTCCGTGCCTGCGCCACCCGTACGCCAGGCGTGCTCGCTGACCGTGAACTCGTCTTCCATCTTGAGCCGGCCTGCCTTCAGGCGCTCGAACACCATATAGTAGAGCATCAGCTTCGACATCGAAGCGGGGATCATCACTTCGTCGCCGCGCTTGGAATAGAGCGAGAGCCCCGTGTCGCCATCCATGATGAAGGCGTAGGTCGCCGCCGTGTTCAGTGGATCGGCCGCAACCTGCGTGACCGGCGCGGGGGTCGCCGGAGCAGGGCCCGGCTGTTGCGCCACGGCTGTGACCGAAGCGGCGAGAACCGCCACAGCGGCTATGGTTCCGGCGATGAATCGCATGTCGTCAGACTCCCTTGGGGAACCCGCGAACAAGACGGCGTTTCGGGCGCCCGCGTCAACCGCTGGAAACGCCCGAAATCACCTGTAACTGTGGGGTGTGGCGCCCTGCCCCCACCCCCGTAGATCTTGGGCTCCTAGCGGGAGCGCGAGACCACGAGGCCCTGCGCGCCCGTCCTTGAAAGCCCTTGGCGAGCCATGTCCGCCTGGTCGCGGCTGGTCCACGGGCCGAGCATGACGCGGTAGAGTTCCGAGCCATTCACCGACACGCTCTCGATCGAGACCGGGCGCTCGGCGCCAAGTTTCCGACGGAGGGCGTGGGCATTGGCGAGATCGGCAAACGATCCGGCCTGGACGTAGAATTGGCTGGCGGGCGAGGCGGTCGCAGCCGGGATCTCGGGAAGCGGCTGCGCAACCAGGCTGACGCGCTGGGGAGCAGGCGGTGTGGCGACCAGACCGCCGCCGCCATTCAGCGGTGCAGCGCCAACATACTCGACGCGAACCTTGGCCGTGCCCTTGGCGTGCATCTCGAGCGCAGCGCCGGCGGCTTTCGACAGGTCGATGATACGGTCGTCGACGAAGGGGCCGCGGTCGTTCACGCGAACGATGACGGTGCGGCCGTTTTCGAGGTTGGTGACGCGGACCATCGACGGGATAGGCAGCGTCGGGTGGGCCGCCGTCATGGCGGTTTCATCGAACACTTCACCGGAGGCCGCAGCCTTGCCGTGGAAAGTCGGGCCGTACCATGAGGCAATGCCGACCTCGTTATAGTTCGGCTCGTGCGCAGGCACATACCAGCGGCCGTTCACCTGATAGGGAGGGCCGGCATACGGTGTGGCCAGCTGCTCCTGAATGGCGGAGCGTGTGCTGTAGGCCGCCGTTTTCAGAGCAATCGGTTCACCAATTCCGGCGGCAGCCAGCGGCGTCGGCCCGAACGACCGGGTTTCGCTGGCAAAGGTCGGGGCCGGCGCCTTTGGGGCTATATTCAGGGCAAGGGGGTCAGCGCGATTTTCCAGCCGCAGCATCGTCGTGGTTGGCTTCATCGACTTGTAGATAATGGGGGCAGAAGTCTGCGCAACGGCCGCGCCGGCGCACAATGCACCCAGCACGCCCGCGACCGCAGCCGTTTTGAGGACGCACAGGACGCTACGCCCGGAGGCGGTGGTGCCAGCCATCGATGAACCCTCTTTCAGAGCACGTCTTCAGCCACCTTTCTGGCGGC
This sequence comes from Azorhizobium sp. AG788, assembly GCA_943371945.1. Lineage (GTDB taxonomy): Bacteria > Pseudomonadota > Alphaproteobacteria > Caulobacterales > Hyphomonadaceae > UBA7672. The sequence goes on along the minus strand of CALRWU020000112.1, from coordinate 5,949 downwards.
GTGGGGTAACCATAGGCGGGCCCGCTTGCCGGGCGCTGAAACCGAATCCGTCGATTTTCATCGATTTTCATGGGGTTGCGCCGAAGGTTACCGGCCTGGGCGCGATTAGCCCGAGTTCCAGCGGGGATCTCGCGGATTCCCCCGGAAAACCACCTGCCCCGCCCCTCCGCGCAGGCAATCTGGCCCGCGCCGATCTAAACCATTTTCTTTCCCGCCAACCCTCCCTAGAAGGCTCTCGCGGGAGAGGTGGCCGAGTGGTTTAAGGCAACGGTCTTGAAAACCGTCGTAGGGGAAACTCTACCGTGGGTTCGAATCCCACCCTCTCCGCCACACGACGCCTGCCTGACTGGAGTTTCCTGCCGATGTGGTTCGACAATGTCGGCACGTTCATGGAGTTCGGCTACCAGCACATCCTGCCCCAGGGCATGGACCACGTGCTGTTCGTGGTCGCGCTCTACCTCAACGCCCGCAACTGGCCGTCGCTGATCACGCAGGTGACGACCTTCACCCTCGCCCACACGATCACCCTAGCCCTCGCCAGCCTCGGTCTCGTTACAGCCCCGATGGAGATTGTCGAGCCGCTGATCGCAGTTTCGATCACGGTGCTGGCGATCGAGGCGATGCTGTTCAAGGGCGGAACCGCCTGGCGCCTGCCCGTGGTTTTCGTGTTCGGCCTCCTCCACGGGCTGGGCTTCGGATCGGTGATGCAGGTCTATCTGGAGAACGCTGACCTCTCCGCCGGCCTCGTTGGCGTGACGCTGGGCGTCGAGCTCGGCCACCTGACCGTATTGGTCGCTACCGGCATCGTGGCCTTCCTGGTCCAGCTGGCCCTCAAGACCGCAAATCGTCCAGGCCTCTACCGCCCAGCTTTTGTCATGCCTGTGGCGGTGATCATTGCCGGAACCGGCGTGTTCTGGACGCTGCAACGCGTGGGCGTGTTGCCGGCTTAGGGCAGCGCGGCCGAAGCATCACATGAAGTGCTGGAAAAATGGTGCCCGGAGCCGGAATTGAACCAGCGACACGCGGATTTTCAATCCGCTGCTCTACCAACTGAGCTATCCGGGCCTGCGCCTCGCGGCGAAGAGGCGCGATGTATAGGGAAACGACTATTCCCTGTCCATACGCTTTTGGCGGGGTCAGACCTCGTTGTTTTCACGGGTATTCGGCGGATTTGAGCTGTCTTGCTCGTCCTCCCCTGCCCTGCCGCCCGGAATCGCATAGCTGCCTTTGAGCCAGCGCGAGAGGTCCACGTCAGCGCAGCGGCGCGAGCAGAACGGGCTGTAGGGCTTCTGGGCCGGTTTCGAACAGATCGGGCAAGCCATCAAACGCTCCTTACATCCGGGTGGCCGCCATGACCTGGGATGGGCTCGATAGTCCAGCGCTGGCCGATGCGGTCACCCAGGGCCTTCTGCCAGCCGATATGGTCGTGGTCGAGCCAGGCTTCCACCTCGGGGCTGACACGCGCGGCGAGGCGGGCGCTGCGATCCTGCCAGCCAGCGGTCTCGATGGCGCGGAGGGTTTCCAGCGCGATGCGTTCGACCGAGCCCGCCGCCAGCGCACCGGACAGAGGTCGGCCGCGGCGCGCGATCGCCGCTTCGACGACGCCGAGGCGCGACATCTCCAGAACGTCACTGCTGCGGCCAAGATACAGGCTGAGCGCGTCGCGGAACTTCGCCACCAGCGCCCGGCGGCCTTCCGCCTGCTTCATGCCGATGAAATCAACCAACACCAGACCGCCGAGAGAGCGCAGGGAGATCTGTCGGGCAGCCATCTCAGCAGCGGCGAGGTTGAGTTCCTGGGCGAAGCGTTCGGCGTCGCCGAGGGTCTTCCGATCGCCGCCATCGACATCGATCACCACAGCGGCGCGGGCCACATCGATGGCGATGTCGCCGCCGCCGGCAAGCTGGACGATGTTGTGCGACGCTTCATCGATGGCCGCATCGATCATGGCGCGCGCTTCGGCGCTCGTGATGGTGCCGGTGGCGGCAAGCGTTACGCCTTCCAGGAAGGGATCGGCATCCGCCGCCGCATGCAGGGCAGGCCGACTCGGTGGCGTAAGCTTGGGAGAGATGTCACCAAGGCAAAGTAGCGGGCCCTTGTCCGCCCAAGCTTCGGCTTTCACCCGGAACGCCAGCATGGCGCCGTCGATCATGCGGGCGGCTTGCGTTGGCTCGACAATGCCTTCGGGACCATGGCCCAGATCAACGAACCAGCCGCGATTGCCGGGAATACGGGCGCGCACCCTGCCCCATCTTATGTCGTTGAGGAGGGGCCGCACGCCGCGCTCGCTCCAGCGCTCAAGATGGAGGCGGAAGGGGCGACCCTGCTCTTCGATCAGCAGCCGGCGCGTTTCGCCAACTGCGTCGTCGAGGACCAGCCGCGCCTTCATCCTCTGGTCTCCCAACGTCTGCCGACAGGGTAACCGAGTCCCTCGAGCATCGCGACCGTCTCGTAGAGTGGCAAGCCAACGATGGCGGGATAGGACCCCGAGACTGCGACAACGAATGCGCCCGCAAGGCCCTGAATACCATAACCACCCGCCTTACCGCGCCATTCGCCGCTGGCGACATAGCCTTCGGTTTCGGCGTGGGAGAGGCGCTTGAAGTCGACGCGGGCTTCAACAAGTCGCGAGGCGTGGCGACCATCAGGGGCGAACACGGCGACGCCGGTCAGCACGTCATGCTTGCGACCCGACAGCAGCTTCAGGCAGGCGCGGACGTCCGCTTCGGTTTCGGCTTTCGGCAGGATGCGGCGGCCGACGGCGACCACCGTATCTGCCGATACGACATAATAATCGGCAAGCGCGGCACGCGCCGCCTCGCCCTTCTGCAAAGCCAGCCTCGCGGCAAGCTGGCGCGGGCGCTCATCACGCAGCGGCGTTTCATCGATGTCAGCGGGGGTGACCCGGTCGGGCGCGAGCCCCGCCTGCCGGAGAAGGTCCAGCCGTCTGGGGCTCGCGCTGGCAAGCGCAAGCCCTGGAACAGGCCCGGAGGCCTGGCTCACTTGAAGCGGTAGGTGATGCGGCCCTTGGTCAGGTCGTAGGGCGTCATCTCGACGAGCACCTTGTCACCCGTCAGGACGCGGATGCGGTTTTTCCGCATTTTCCCGGCCGTATGCCCAATGATTTCATGGTCGTTGCTCAGCTTCACGCGAAAGGTCGCGTTGGGCAGGAGTTCAACGATCGTGCCTTCAAACTCGATAAGTTCTTCCTTCGCCATGCAACTCCCTTTAGCGGCGTCTGGTCATCAGCGAGGACCCTATACACGGTTTCCCGGGGATTCGTCGATTCCTGCTATTTTTCGTGTTTTCAACTCCTGGCGTGTAGCGCACAGACCAGCGTGAACAGCCGGCGGGCGGTGTCAAAGTCCACCTCCGCCTTGTCGGCCAGGCGCTCCGTCAGCACCTGGGAACCCTCATTGTGCAACCCTCGCCGCCCCATATCGATCGCCTCGATCTGCGAGGGCGTCGAGCTGCGGATGGCGTCGTAGTAACTGTCGCAGATCATGAAATAGTCCTTGATCACGCGACGCAGAGCCGTGAGCGACAGCAGCAGCTTGCGGACTGGCGCGCCATCCTGCTCGGCGATGTCAAAGACGAGACGGTTGTCGGCAAGCGACAGGGTGACGTTGTACGGCCCGCCATCATGACCGATGACCTTGAAGTGGTTCGCCTCGAGCAGGTCGAAGATCGCGACCTTGCGTTCGTGCTCGGCATCGGGGCCGGCGGGCGCGAGGCTTCGATCGTCGATCTCGATCGACGCGATGCGGGGTGAGCCTGTCATGCGCCGCCTCTCCGGATCGATACGGAAAGGCCGTGGGCGGGGAGGCCTTCCGAAGCGGCGAGCGTTTCGGCGGCCTGTGCCAGATGACGGAAGCCCTGCTCGCTGATGCGCTGGATCGAAGTTCGTTTCATAAAGTCGAGCACTGACAGGCCAGATGCGAAGCGTGCGGCGCCGGAGGTTGGGAGCACGTGGTTGGAGCCGGTCACGTAGTCGCCAAGCGCTTCCGGTGCATAACGCCCGAGAAAAATTGCACCCGAGTGACGAACGTCCTTCGCGATGGCGTCGGGATCGGCGGTCGCGATCTCAACATGCTCCGGTGCGATCTGGTTCACGATCTCCGCTGCCAGCATCATGGGCGCGATGACGATGGCGCCATAGTCACGCCAAGCCAGCACGGCGGTTTTGGACGTGGCGAGCTGAACGATCTGCTGCTCCACCGCAGCCTCGACCGCATCGGCCCAGGCTGGGTCGTCCGTGATTAAAATCGATTGCGCCAGCGGATCATGTTCGGCCTGGCTCAAAAGGTCGGCTGCGATCCATTCCGGGTTGTTCAGGTTGTCGCCCACCACGGTAATCTCGGACGGCCCCGCAATCGTGTCGATGCCGACGTCGCCAAACACAATGCGTTTTGCCGCCGCTACAAAGGCGTTTCCGGGCCCAACAATCTTGTCCACGGGCTTGAGATCGCCGGCGCCGTAGGCCAGCGCAGCAACGGCCTGCGCCCCACCGATCGGATAGAACTCCGTCACGCCCGCGCGCACTGCCGCATAAGCCACCGCCGGATTGAACTGGCCATTCGGGACAGGCGACGTCATCACAATGCGCTTCACGCCAGCTGCACGCGCCGGGATTGCGTTCATCAGCACCGAGCTCGGATAACTCGCCCGCCCGCCCGGCACGTAGAGCCCTACGGCGTCAACGGGTGTCCAGCGCCAGCCCAGCTCCAACCCGTTCGGATCAACAAAGCTGTGGTCCTGCGGCTTCTGTTGCTTGTGATATGTCTCGATCCGCTCTGCTGCGAAGTTCAGCGCCTCGCGCACCTTCGGTTCGCAACGTTCGGCCTGCTCGAGCAGGTCGATGCCTGAAGACTGCAGCGTCGTCTCATCAACCACGATCTTGTCAAAGCGATGCGTGTGGGACGCCACCGCCTCGCCTCCCCGCTCGCGGACATCGCGCACGATGACGGCGGTCGTCGCGTGCACATCTTCGGTGCCCTGCGCACGGCGGAGCGCAAGAAACTTTCCAAACGCCTCGACAAAGCCCGGCGCCGTTGCATCGAACCGACGGACGCTCATGACGTCTTCTCGTGATCGGGTCGCCGGCGCGTTGGCCAAGCCGGACCAGTATCCACGAGCGACACGTCTATGCATTCAACATTGAGCTGTATCTGCGTCTGGCCCGAGAAAACCAGCGTCACGACGCCGCCCGGCGGTTCAGCGGCAGGCTCGAACTTCACGTCCATCAGCGAATGCACCGCGTCGATATCCTTGGACACGCTCCGACTGCGCACGCTCTGGACACCCACGAACGCCAGCACGGCGCGCGACCGGAAGAACGGCATACGCTTGCCAGCCCGTTCCCAATGGAAGCGATTGAGCTCCAGTCCGAACGTCCGGGACTTCGCGTCGAACTTGATGTCCTGCGGCTTCACAAGGCTGTCCTGAACGGCTGCCGCCACGACGGCCAGCCCTTCAGCGTCTTCCGCGAGGAGCCTGAGAGCGCTCAAAACCTGATCCTCATTCGCGCGCATGGGAAATCGCCTGCCGGCTCCGGAAACTGCCCGGCCGCAATCCGGCCTTCCCTAGACCAGAAACCGGGCTCGCTCCAGCGACACAAAGTCCGGCCCAGGCGAGGCTGGCAGTCCTCAGGCAGAACCGTCCTGACGGGTGATTTTGGCACCGCACCGTCCAAGTTTTTCTTCCAGCCGCTCAAAGCCCCGGTCGAGGTGGTAGATACGGTTAACCGTTGTCTCGCCCTCGGCCACCAGAGCGGCGATGACAAGGCTCACTGACGCCCGCAGGTCGGTCGCCATCACGGGCGCCGCATGCAGTTTCGGCACGCCCTTCACGATGGCCTCGTTGCCGCGCACCGTGATGTTGGCGCCCAGGCGGCTCAGCTCTGGCGCGTGCATGAAGCGGTTCTCGAAAATGTTCTCGCGGATCGTGCTG
>CALRWU020000111.1:0-8326 GCA_943371945.1 Azorhizobium sp. AG788 | reverse complement strand
ATCATGTGCCCGGAACGCCGCCCCGACTTCCTCGCCCTGTCCTGGAAGACCCTCTTCGCCGGCACGCTCGCCACCATCATGGCGGCGTCGGTGGTTGGTTCGCTGCCTTATTCGTTGTTCAAGTCGGATGAGTCGCTCGCCCCGGTGGTTCAGGAAGTCGCGCCGGCGACTCCAGCTCCCGTCGCGGTTGAGCCGGCCCCGATCACAACTCCGGCGCCAGCCCCGGAAATGCCTCCCGTAACGCCAACTCCGCAAACGCCGTAGTTTCCCTGCACTAGCCCCCGCAGCGGAAACGCGTAAACACCGTCCAAGTCGGCCACAGAGCCTGTCTTGTATGGGAGAATTGCGTGCGGAAAGCATACACGGCTGCGAGCTGGATCGCGCTTGCGGCAGCGGTCACGGCATTATCCGCACCGGCCTTCGCCCAGCAGACCCCTCCCGCCTCCGGACCCTTGGCGCCCGCCGCCGCTCCGGCTGAAGCGCCCGAAGCCGGCGAAGTCGTCACTATCTATGGCGACCGCGACCGGGGCGATCCCGGCGCCTATTCGGTGATCGACAGCAAGACAATCGAAGACGTCGGCGCAAATCATCCGGCCGAAATCCTCAACACGGTGCCGGGCGTCAACGTCCAGATGAACTCGGGCCAGGAATTGCTGGTCGCGATCCGCTCACCCGTACTGCCGGCTGGCGCAGGGCAGGGCTCGTTCCTGATCCTCGAGAACGGTATTCCGACCCGTGCGTCGGGCTTCGGCAACGTCAACGGACTCTTCGAAGTTCACCACGAGACGGCCGACGCGATCGAAGTCGTGCGCGGGCCAGGATCGGTGCGCTACGGATCGAATGCGGTTCATGGCCTGTTGAACTTCATCGACCCCGAGCCCGGCGCCCAGGGCGGACAGACGCTGACGCTTAGCGGCAACACACTGCAGCGCTATCGCGCCGATGCCACTGCGAACATTGATCTTGATGGCGTGTCGAACTGGATCGGCCTCTCGGTGATGGACGATGGCGGCTGGCGTGACTCATCCGGCGTCGATCAGCAGAAGCTTACGATCCGTTCGAAGTTCCGTGGCGAGACCTGGAATGCCGTCGCCACGCTTGCCGCCGTAAACCTGAACCAGGAAACGGCTGGCTTTATTCAGGGCGTCGACGCCTACAAGAATTCCGACATCGCCACCACTAACCCGAACCCGGAAGCCTATCGCGACGCATGGGCCGCGCGCGCGAACGTGCGCTTCGAGACCAATTTCGGGCAGGACAAGCTGGTCATCACGCCGTTCGGCATTGCCCAGCGCATGACGTTCATCCAGCACTTCCTGCCGGATCAGTCCACCGAAGAGAATGGCCACGACTCCCTTGGCATCCTCACGCGCTACGAGTTCGGCCCCAAGGATTTCCGCTGGGCTGTTGGCGCTGACATCCAGTACGCCAATGGATTCCTGACCGAGACCCAGACGCGCGCCAGCTTCGGCGGTGCGCCCGCGAACCCGACTTTCCCGCAAGGCGTACACTACGACTATGACGTCGAAACGCTGATGAGCGGCTTCTATGGCGAAGTGAACTGGGCCTTCGCGCCCAACTGGAGCCTGCTCGCCGGCCTGCGCGCCGAACAGCACGCCTACGACTACACGACAAACAAGGCTCCTGGCACCTATGGCCGCTTCCGCGTTGCCCCGAACCGCACCGACGAGTTCAACCTCATGACGCCGAAACTTGGCGTCGCCTACAACGGCTTTGAGGGCGTAGAGCTCTACGCCAACTACGCGCGTGGCGAGCGGGCCCCGCAAACGTCAGACCAGTATCGCCTGCAGAGCCTGCAAGCGATCCAGAAGCTGGATGTCGAAACACTCGACAGCTTCGAAATCGGCATGCGCGGCGCTATTGCTGGGGTGTCGTACGATCTCGCGGCCTACACGATGAAGAAGGACAACTTCTTCTTCCGCGACAGCGACGGTCTCAACGTCCCAAACGGCAAGACAGACCATGTCGGCGTGGAGGTTGCATTCGATGGCGACATTGGCGACTGGATGGGCGGGACATTCAGCTGGAACGGCAATGTCAGCTGGTCGGACCAGACTTATGCGTTCACGCGTAATGTGGTGGTTGCGGCCGAAGATATCATCGACGGCGCCCAGATCGACACGGCGCCTGAATGGCTGGCCGATGCTGGCCTCGGCTGGCAGAACACAAACCTGTCGCTTGGGCTGAGCGCGGAATATGTCGGCGAATACTTCACCAACGCCGCCAACACCGCGACCTATCCGGGTCACTTCATCGCGCACCTACGCGGCGCCTGGCGCTTCTCGGACGCCCTCGAGGCGTTTGTCGTCGTCCGCAACATCACCGATGAGCGCTATGCCGACCGTGCGGACTTCGCCAACGGCGCCGACCGCTACTTCCCGGGCGAGCCGGTCAACGCCACGTTCGGGGTTCGGATCAGGAACTAGGCTGCGGTCTTCACCTTGGCCGTCGCCTTGCTGAACTTGATCACGCCATCATCAAGCTTGCTCTTCCGCAGCAGCTTGATGTCGCGCAGGTAGTTCTGGTTGACCTTCCACGGCAGCTTCGAGCCCTGCTTGGGAAAGCGGTCGACCGTGCGCTGGACATAGCCGGACGTCAGATCGAACCACGGAACCTCGGTAACCGCCGGATCCGTATTGGTCGGCGTTGCGGCCTGCACGCCGTGTGCGTCCATCCAGTTGATCAGCCTGCAGGCATACTCGCAGGTGAGGTCAGCCTTCAGCGTCCAGGAGGCGTTAGTATAACCGAATACCGAGACGAGGTTCGGCACGCCGGAATACATCATGCCCTTGTAGGTCAGTTGCTTGGGCATATCGATCGCCGCGCCATCAACGCTGACCTGCATGCCGCCTAGGAAGAGCAGATCCAGTCCTGTCGCCGTTACGATCAGGTCTGCGGGAAGCTCCTTGCCGCTCTTCAGCTTGATCCCGGCTTCTGTGAACGTCTCAATCTGGTCCGTGACGATGCTCGACGTACCAGCCTTCAGCGAGGCGAACATGTCGCCGTCCGGGATCAGGCACATGCGCTGGTCCCACGGATTGTAGTTCGGCGTCAGGTGCGTCTTCACGTCGAAGTCGGGACCGATCGCTTTCTGCGCCTGTCCGGTGATGAATTCGGCCACCTTCGCAGGATGCTTCCGCGAACGATCGTAGATGTAAATGGTCATCAGCACATTGCGCCAACGCGTCAGGCTATAGGCCCACTTCGACGGCATCCATGTGCGCAGCCAGTTGGCCATCTTGTCCTCGGCCGGTCGGCTGACGATGTAGGTCGGCGAACGCTGCAGCATGGTCACGTGTTTCGCAGTCTTCGCCATCTCGGGCACCAGCGTCACCGCAGTCGCTCCCGACCCGATCACGATCACTTCCTTGCCCGCGTGATCGATATCCTCCGTCCATTTCTGCGGATGGACGATGCGCCCCTTGAACTTGTCCTGCCCCGCAAACGTCGGGGCGTAGCCAGCGTCGTACCGGTAATAACCCGAGCACATCATGAGAAAGGATGCGGAAACGGTGAGGCGCCGGCCCTCGGTCTCCGCTGTCACTGTCCAGCGCGCCGTAGCGCTGTCCCAGCTTGCGGCCAGCACCTTGTGGCCGAACCTGATCCGCTTATCGATTCCCGCCTCGCGCGCCGTGTCGCGCACATACTTCAGGATCGACGGCCCGTCCGCGATCGCCTTGGCTTCTGTCCAGGGGCGGAAGGCATAGCCCAGCGTATACATGTCCGAGTCGGAGCGGATGCCCGGATAGCGGAACAGATCCCACGTGCCTCCAATTGCCTCGCGCTGTTCCAGGATGGCATAGGTCTTCCCGGGGCATTCCTTCTGCAGCCACCAGGCGGCCCCGATGCCCGACAGCCCGGCGCCCACGATCAGCACATCGATATGCCCTTCAGTGCCTCTATGCGGGGTAGTTTCGGTCAGCGTGTCAGGCATCACCAGTTTCCTTGGTCAGATCCGGGGCGGCGACTTGCCGCGCCGTTCCAGCATGCGGCGGCGGAAATGAACCAGACTCCCGTCACCGGCGATAGGGTCCGGACAAATAACCAGCCTGCGGGCCGACGAGCTTGCCTCGGACCCGCTTTAACCTTGCGCCATGGGCCGCGCCCCGTTTATCTGGCCCCCTCAATTCGTCGAGGGGCTGCGGACCATGAAAGACATCGTCGAGGCGCTGGAGAAGAAGCGTGAGCACGCCCGTCTCGGTGGTGGCCAAAAGCGCATCGACGCCCAGCATGCCAAGGGCAAGCTGACCGCGCGCGAGCGGATCGCCCTGCTGCTCGACGAGGGCTCCTTCGAGGAATGGGACATGTTCGTTGAACATCGCTCCCACGACTTCGGCATGGAGAAGCAGCGCATCCCGGGCGATGGCGTCGTCACGGGCTGGGGCACCATCAACGGCCGGGTGGTCTACGTGTTCTCCAAGGACTTCACCGTCTTCGGCGGCTCGCTCTCGCGCGCGCACGCCGAAAAGATCGTGAAGGTGCAGCAGGCTGCAATGAAGAATGGCGCTCCGGTGATCGGCCTGTTCGATGCCGGCGGTGCGCGTATCCAGGAGGGCGTCGAGGCGCTGGGCGGGTATGCCGACATCTTCCTCGAGAACGTGCTGGCGTCTGGCGTCATCCCGCAGATCAGCGTGATCATGGGGCCGTGCGCCGGCGGCGACGTCTACTCACCCGCGATGACCGACTTCATATTCATGGTGAAGGATACGTCCTACATGTACGTGACAGGACCGGACGTGGTGAAGACCGTCACCAACGAGATCGTCACGCACGAAGATCTCGGTGGCGCGCGCGTGCATGCCTCGAAATCCGGCGTAGCCGACGGCGCCTTCGAGAATGACATCGAGGCGCTGACCCAGATCCGCCGTCTGGTGAGCTTCCTGCCGCTGTCCAACCGCGAAAAGCCGCCGACCATCCCGACCTTCGATAACCCGGAACGGGCCGAGCCCAGCCTCGACACGCTGGTTCCCGCGAACCCCAACACGCCCTACGACATGAAGGAGTTGATCCAGAAGGTCGCCGACGAAGGCGACTTCTTCGAGATCGGCAAGGACTTCGGCAAGAACATCCTCACCGGCTTCAGCCGCATGGAGGGCACAACGGTAGGCATCGTCGCGAACCAGCCGATGACGCTGGCGGGCGTGCTCGATATCGACAGCAGCCGCAAGGCTGCGCGCTTCGTGCGCTTCTGCGATTGCTTCAACATCCCGATCGTCACTTTCGTCGACGTGCCGGGCTTCATGCCGGGGACGAAGCAGGAATACGGCGGCCTAATCAAGCATGGCGCCAAGCTGCTGTTTGCCTATGCCGAGGCCACGGTTCCGAAAGTCACGGTCATCACCCGCAAGGCCTATGGCGGCGCCTATGACGTCATGAGCTCCAAGCATCTGCGCGGCGACGTGAACTTCGCGTGGCCGACCGCCGAAATCGCCGTGATGGGCGCCAAGGGCGCCGTCGAGATCATCTTCCGCGCGGAAGCCGCCGGCGACGCCGAAAAACTCGCCGCCAAGACCAAAGAATACCAGGACCGGTTCGCCAACCCGTACGTCGCCGCCTCACGCGGATTCATCGATGACGTGATCATGCCGCACAACACGCGCAAGCGCATCATCCGGTCACTGCGGACGCTCAAGAACAAGCAATTGTCCAACCCATCGAAGAAGCACGACAACATTCCGCTGTAGTTGGAGCAGGCCTGGCGACCGCTCGCACAGCGTGCGGTTGCCTCTGTCTGGCCTTCAATCCATCTCTGGCATCTGGTCGATCAGCGCGCCGACAGCCTGTAGTGTCTCGGGGTTGTATGAGTGCCCTGACAGCGTCGCTCCGACCTTGTTCAGTATATCCGCTTTCGCAGCTTCCGAACCGAACGCGATGGCCCGCTGTTCCGGGGTCATGGCTTTCAGCGTCGCCGCCGGCGCGGCCATCTCGGCATAGATCGCGGTGACTTGCGGTTTGATCGCCTCGACAGCTGCCATGTCCTTCGAGTCCGCGAGCAGGGCGAACACCTTGTCCGCGCCCGCAAGGTAAGCAGAAGCGGCCGGATCAACGGAGGCGGTTGCGGGCGCTGTCACGGGCGTCTCCGCCGTGGCTGACTGTTCAGTAGCCGTCGGCTCCGACGGCTTTTCAGGCTGACAGGCCCCAATCGCCAGTATTGCCGCGGTTAGCGCGATGGTGGATGTGCGGATCATGTGTCCCTCCGGAATTCCGTTCAGTCTGCGACAGACCGGCTCGGCTCGCAAATTCTCAGCGCTGTTGAGGTGCAGCTGGCTTTGAAGTTATTTCGGCCAACATCCGTCGGTAATTGTCCCGGTCGGCCTCTGATAGGCAAGGAGACTGGATTGCCACCTCCAGTTTTGTCCTGAGCGACTCCAGCGCCCCCCAACCGTCGTAGGCAACGATCTCGACTTGCAGGAGGATTGCCTGCTGCACTCCGTAGATCGCGTGAGGTCGCGCCAGCGCCGCGCCGCCGATCGCGCCAGCCCAATCCTTCGCGTTCAACGCTCGCTGAGCCGCATTGTAGTTTTCGACGAACGTCTTCGTTGCCTTCTGTGTGATACCGTCCGGGGGCCTGCACGGCATGTCCTGAGCGAATGCCGCGCCCGCGCAAAAGACGGTCGCCAAGGCTAGCAGTACAAGCCTCATTCGCTATCTCCCCACCGCATATTCGCGAAAGTCTCACAAACCCGTGCTGGTGGCGAGGTCCGGGACCGCCTTTCGCCTTGCCCTCTGCATCATGCCGTTGCAGCTTCCCGGCACAATTACGACCGCCCAGAGGCGGCGAGGGGAGTGACACCATGGAAACCGTTAGCCCGGCGCCCGCCGCTGCGCCTGAGAAGCAGAACGGAGCATTGGTCATCGGCGCGTCCAGCGTCGGCACCATGTTCGAATGGTACGATTTCTTCCTCTACGGATCTCTCGTCGCCAACATCAACATGCACTTTTACTCCGGCGTGAACGAGACGACGGGGTACATCCTGGCGCTCGCCACCTTCGCTGCCGGGTTCATCGTGCGTCCGTTCGGCGCGCTGGCGTTTGGCCGAATCGGCGACATTGTCGGCCGCAAGAACACCTTCCTCGTCACCATGATCATCATGGGCATCGCCACCTTCGTGGTCGGCCTGCTGCCTGGCGCGGACTTCTTCGAGGCGATGGGTCCGGGCCTTGGCGTAATCGCACCGATCCTGCTGGTCGCACTGCGCGTGCTTCAGGGCCTCGCCATTGGCGGGGAGTATGGCGGCGCCGCCACCTACATCGCCGAGCACGCACCGGCCAACCGTCGCGGCTTCTTTACGTCGTGGATCCAGATCACGGCGACCATCGGCCTGTTCATCTCGCTTCTGGTCATCCTCGGCGTTCGCTCGGTGATGTCGCCGGAAGACTTCAATGAGTGGGGCTGGCGTATTCCGTTCCTGCTGTCGGCCTTCCTGCTGATTATCTCGGTCTGGATCCGCGTTCAGCTCAACGAAAGCCCCGTCTTCCTCAAGATGAAGGAAGAAGCCGCTACTTCGAAGGCGCCGCTCTCGGAGGCATTCGGCAACTGGAAGAACGTGAAGTGGGTGCTGATCGCGCTGTTCGGCTGCGTGATGGGGCAGGCGGTGATCTGGTACACCGGCACATTCTATGGCCTCACCTACATGAAGCAGACCCTGCGCATGGATCCCGCGCAGGCGGATACGCTGGTGGCGATCTCGCTTCTCATCGGCACGCCCTTCTACATCTTCTTCGGCTGGCTTTCAGACAAGATCGGTCGCCGCAACCTGATCCTCGCTGGGCTCCTCATCCCGGTGCTCACCTACTTCCCGCTGTTTCACATGCTGGCCCAATCGGCGAACCCGGCGCTCTATGCCGCGGTGGATTCCTCGCCGGTTGTCGTTCGCGCCGATCCCGCAGCGTGCGCGCTGCAGTTCGATCCGGTGGGCAAGAACAAGTTCGATTCGCAATCCTGCGATGTCGCGAAAGCGCTGCTGTCCAAATCGGGCGTCAGCTACAACGCAGAGCCCCTGCCGGCCGGAAGCCCTGCCGAAATTCTTATCGGCGGCCAGTCCTATCCGGCGCCAGCTGTTGAAACGATGGACGTGGCCGCACGCGCTCCGGCGATCGCCGCCTACAACGCCCAGGTCAGCGAGGCCCTGAAGGCGGCGGGTTATCCCGCCAGCGCCGACAAAGGCCTCGTCAACTCCGCGATGGTGATCGCGCTGCTGTTCTTCACGCAGCTCTGCACCGCGATGGTCTACGGCCCCATGGCCGCCATGCTCGTCGAACTCTTCCCGGCCCGCGTGCGCTACACCTCGATGTCGCTGCCTTA
>CALRWU020000110.1:0-8397 GCA_943371945.1 Azorhizobium sp. AG788 | reverse complement strand
TGTCTCGCTTGGCGATGCGCAAGCCTATGCGGCCTGGGCAGGCGGACGCCTTCCTTCCGAGGAGGAGTGGGAACACGCGGCAACCAGTGGCCTTGCCGATCCTGCCAATCGTCTTTCAGGCGCCATGGACAAGGATGGCAAACCGATCGCCAATTTCTGGCAGGGAGTCTTCCCCGTGAAGAACGAAGCGACGGACGGCTTTGCTGGCGCCGCACCTGTCGGTTGCTTCCCTGCCAGCAGTTTCGGCCTCTACGATATGATCGGCAATGTCTGGGAATGGACCAGCACGCCCTACGCGCCGGGCAGGAATACCATCAAGGGTGGGTCATATCTCTGCGCTGAAAACTACTGCGCACGGTATCGCAGCGCTGCGCGGCAGGGACAGGAGGTGGATTTCTCCTCCAACCATATCGGCTTCCGCATCGTGAAGGACCTGCCGCCGAACTGATCGATCAGTTCGGCCAGAACACATACTCATCCTCCGGCGTCGCCTTGTCAGCCGCCGTCTTGTCAACCGCGATCGCTCCCTCCGTGGTGTGTGGATAGAGCGGCGGTCGGGCCGTCGCCTGATGATCCGCCAGCAGTTTCTTCAGCGCCGCGACCTTGTCGAGATTCTGCTCAGCTACATTGGTCCTCTCGGTCGGATCCGTGGCGAGATTGAACAGCCAGGTCTTGGCCGGTTTGTCCGTCACCTGCAGCTTCCAGTCGCCCTGACGTACGGCCTTGTAGTATGCGCTCTGCCAGAAGATGGCGTCATGCGGTGTCTGGCCAGGTATGGCCGCGCCCGTCGCGAACGGCAGGAGGCTGACACCGTCGATCTCCACGCCTGCCGGCACTGATCCACCGGCCGCCGCCGCGAATGTCGGCATCAGGTCGATGTGCGCCACCGGCGCAGTGACGGTGGACTTCGCCGGGATATGGCCGGGCCAGCTCATGAACATCGGAACATGGATGCCGCCCTCGAAGAGAGTCATCTTCCAGCCGCGATACGGTTGGTTCACTTCCGGTAGGCCGACATAGCCCGCCCCCCCATTGTCGCTCGTGAACACGATCATCGTGTTGTCTGCGAGGCCCTCGGCCTCCAGCGTATCGAGAATGCGTCCCACGCTGCGGTCCAGCGCTCGCACCATCGACGCATAGACGCGCAGACGCTCCGGCTGGATGTCGCCGACGGCGTCATAGTCTGCCTTGGTCGCCTGCAGCGGTGTATGCACTGTCCAGTGGGCCAGATTGAGGAAGAAGGGCTGGTTCTTGTTTTTCTGGATCACGTTGATCGCTTCGTCGGTCCAGTAGTCGGCGAGATAACCGCCCGGCTCGAACCACGGGCCTTCATTGTAGGACGTGGCATACTGCATGCGCGCCCACAGGAAGGCGTCGATCGGGTCGAACGGCACCTTGGCGTTGACAACGTTGGGGTCGTTCTCCTTGAGGTGCAGTCCGCTCGTCATCAGCAGGGCCTCGTCAAACCCCTGCGCATTCGGCCCGAACTCCGGCCCTGCACCCGTGTGCCACTTGCCGATATGCGCGGTGTGATAGCCCGCGCTGCGCAGCACTTCGGCAATGGTCACTTCCGATCCCGGCAGACCCTGCCTGGTATAGGTCGGAGCCTTTTCCGCCTGCTCCTTGTTGTAGATCACCGGCGGCAGGCCCGTTTCGTCCGTGTTGTTCAGCATCGAGATCATGCCTCCCATACCATCCGGCGTCGGGGTGAACTCGAAACCCGTGCGCGTGGGATAGCGCCCCGTCATGATCATCGCGCGCGAAGGCGCACAGGTTGCTGAACCGGCATAGGCCTGCGTAAAGACAGCGCCACGTGCGGCAAGGCGATCGATGTTAGGCGTCGGCACACGCCCTCCGGCCACTCCGCCACCGAAGGTACTGATGTCGTTGATGCCAAGATCGTCCGCGAGGATGAAGATAATGTTCGGCTTGCGCTCCGCTAGCGGCGTTGTGGCCTGCGCCGGTCCATCCTTCCACGGCACGGGAATGTTGGGTCCTACCTCACGCTTGCCGGTGTTGCCGACGACATAAAGGATGATGGCCTGGCGATTGAACCATGCAACACCGCCGCCCACGAGCACGATGACCAGCAGGCCGATCAGGATTTTCTTGAGCATCGTTGTCTTGCCTCAAAGTCCGGCGATCAGGGCGTCACACCCTGTGCCTGCAAACATGCTGCGCACATCGGCTTGGTCGGCCGGAGACAGCGCGGCGAATTCGTCACGGATCCATTTCAGGCACTTGGCCTGATACGGAAAGGTCGGTTGCTTCCAGGCCCGGCCATCAATCTCCGTCTCGAAACTCTCCGCCCCAGCCATGACCGCCTTCGCATTTGCCAGAAGGAATGGCGCATAGACCCGACCAATCTCTGTCAGCAGCGGCTTTAGTCGCTCCGCAGCCGTCGTGCGCGATGCCCAGTGACCGTCTTCAGGCGCAAGCCCGGAAAGGTCCTCCATCCGGTCAAGCCATCCACGTACCCGCCGAGAGACTTTGGTCATGATGGCCGCTGAGGTGGGCTCGATGATGCCGAGCTGCGTCAGCTGGCCATAGATCGCGAAGTCGGCCGACGAAGGCCGCGCGCCCAACACATAGCCCTGCGCTTGCGCCAGCTTGTCCAGAATGACGAGCAGGCGCGAATAGCTGCTTTCGATCGTTTCTGCCGTTATTGCGTTGGAGCCAACGACATAGAGCCGGTCAATCTGCCGTTTGGAGATGAAGGCCGCGGCGGGCAAAGCCTCCTCGTCGCTGATCGCCGGTTCGTTCCAGAAGATCAACATCGGCCCTGCATTGTCTGCATCAGCTTGATGCGCCCAGCGGAAGTGGAACATGCACTTGGTCAGCCACTCGTCACCATAGTCTTCGATCAGATAATTGAGGAAGGCGAGCACCGGATCGACGGGGAGGGCGGAGCGTCCCTGATGTTCTGCTTCGAGCCTGCGGATTATCGGCGTTGAATCCACAACGGCCTGGTGGCCGCCTTCGGCCTTCGGAAAGTAGAATGTCGGCAGCAGTTTTACCGCTGGCTCGGGATATCCCGCCGGCGGATTGCGGTGGCTGGCCCAGATCACGGCATGCTGAATGCGGCGATAGCGCAACAGCGCCACCATCTTCCGCGTATAGGGCGATCCCGCCGCGCCCATAAGCGTCAGCGGATTGGCGGATGCGACCATGTCGAAACCTCCGGCAACTAGAAGTGGCATTTACAATGCCAAAACAGGCGCGCGTCAACCCTTCGGGAAGGAAGCAGGCTTCACTTGCCCTTGAAGACGGGTTGGCGCTTCTCGAGGAAAGCTTGCCGCGCCTCCTTGGCGTCCTCACTGGTGAAGGCGCGCCGGATATTGGCCAACTCGTAGCGGAGTTGCTGCTCCATGTCGGTGGATTCCAGCGATTTCACCAAGCCGCGTTTCAGCAGGCGCAGCGTGATCGGCGACCACCGGCATAGCTCTTCGCAGTACTCGGCGAGCCTGTCGGCGAACTTCGCATCATCCACGACCTCTCCCGCCATGCCGAGTGCAACTGCTTCGTCGCCGAGCACGGTGCGGTTTTCCATCATGAACCGCATGGCGCGCTCATAACCCATGGCCTGGGGGAGGGTGATG
This sequence comes from Azorhizobium sp. AG788, assembly GCA_943371945.1. Lineage (GTDB taxonomy): Bacteria > Pseudomonadota > Alphaproteobacteria > Caulobacterales > Hyphomonadaceae > UBA7672. The sequence goes on along the minus strand of CALRWU020000110.1, from coordinate 4,798 downwards.
GTAAGGCCGCCATCGGGTGATCCGCCAATCCGGGTGTATCCCGCCATCAGGCGCGCACTCTTTGCGACCAGGCGAACGTCGCAGGCCATTGCGAGGCCAAGTCCCGCACCCACTGCGACGCCGTTGACTCCACCCACCACCGGCTTGTCGCAGCGTTTGCGGATAGACAGCAGGAAGTGGCCGACCCAGTTGATGTCGTCGAGCTGCGCGTTCTGCGGACTGAGCGGCGAGGTGCGCTCCGTCATCGTCAGGTCCAGACCGGCGCAGAAAGCGTCTCCAGACCCGGTAATGGCGACAACCCAGACGTTATCGTCCTTGGCTGCGTCGTCGATGGCGTTGACAACGGACCAGGCAAGTTCATCCGACAGCGCGTTTTTAACGTGAGGACGGCTAAGCACCACGGTGCGCACGTGCCCTCGGTCGGAGATTTTCACCAGTTCAGTCATCGTGTCTCCTCTCGCAACGTGTAGACCGTGCTTAGTCGGGAAGTGTGCCCTGTGGCGGTGCTTAGCGCCAGTTGCGGTCACGTGGTTTTGCCGGGGCGGTTTTCGGCGCTATCGACGGCGAGATCGACGTCGCCAACAGGCTGGCCGCGCTGGGCGTGAGGCGGGCGTTGATCGTGTTGCGTGCTGTGACATCGAGCGCCTGATACGCTGTCTGCAGACTGGCAAGACACCGGGCGCGATAGGGCGACGTCGGAGTCTGCCAGGCCACACCGAGATGGGTCCAACGGACTTCGTTCGTCCCCGCGCGTGTCGCATCACTGTTCGTGGCGAGATAGGGCAGGTACTCGTCACATGCCATCGTGAGAAGTGGGCCAAGGTCTGCTGGCGTTTCGGTGACGGCCGGTACTGCTGCGAGTTGGGCGGGTGTTGCGGCCCAGAGTCGCGACACCCATGCAAGGGTATGAGGCGCGCGTTCGCGAAGTATGGCTGCGGGTGTGGGATCTGAGGAGAAGTGCCGGAAGAAAGGTCCGAAGAGACCGAAATCTGCCTCGCATGGGCGCGCTCCGAACAGGTAGGGACGGATCGCGAAGATCCGCTCGAGAATGGCAAGCGTGCGCAGATAGAGATCTTCAATCTGGGGCGCCGTAGTGCTGGTGACGCCGTCTTTCTTCAGGAAGACCCGCCGCTGTCGTCGCAAGATGAATTGCCGGCGTAGAAAAAGTGGGCCCGGCGCATCGCGCAGCATTGTGCGCGCGAGTTGTGCGCTCATCAGCCGGGCGTCTTCGGCAAAGGCCCACCGATAGTAGAGCGCCGGACGCCAGAGCCATTCGTCAAACAGGTCTTCCAGCAGAAGGCTGATGAAGGCGATGCCCGGGTCGGCGGGCTTGAGGCGAGGCACGGCTGCCTCGGCCTCGAAATGAGCGATAATGTCCGTTGTGTCGGTCATCCAGGCGTCGCTGGGCATTTCCACCTGTGGCATCTGGGCGATGCCGGTCGCGCGGGCGCAACGGCGGAAATCGGCCAGGTCCATCTCGATGTAATCGAAGGGAACGCCCTTGGCGCGGAAGTAGGCCTCAAGCTTGCCGGTGAAGTAGGACAGCTTGAGGCCATGCAGCCTATAGCGCGCGCCGGTAGTCATGTGCCTGCTACGCGCTTCCGCATGCGGCGGCGCAGAAGCCAGAAGATCAGCAGGCTGAGCAACGCAAAAACGGCCGCGCCGATCGCGATAAGGGCGCCAGCGTGAAATGAGAGTTGCCGCGCAATCGCATTGAGGCGCACCTGGCGCTCGGCCTGATAGCCGTCCGGAAGAGCAAGAACCCCGGAATGCGCGGCATAGGTCTCATAATCGGCCAGCATCGCCTCGAAGAGGTCCGGCATGGTTGCGGTGAGATCATTCACCTCGGCGGGGTCTTTCGCATGGTCGTAGAGCCGCCATTTGCCGTCTCCAACCGGCGGTATGTTGCGGACGATCTTCCAGTTATCGCGGAATAGAGCAGAATTTCCCGAGACCTCGACGCCAACCGTGTCCGTAGGGCCGTAGACGCGGTCCACCTGGCCCGCAAGCATGGGCAGGAGGCTGCGGCCTGTGATGGGGCGGGCCCCTTCGGGTGTTGCTGTGCCAGCGCCGGCAAGTTCCAGCAAGGTTGGCGCAACGTCCGTAACAAATGTCAGGCCACCATGGCGCTCGCCTGCCTCGACTCCGGGCCCGGCGATGATCATCGGCACGCGCAGACCCCCATCGGAGGCGTAGAATTTGTACAACGACCCTGGCGCCGAAATCGCTGCGGCCCATTCAGGGCCTATGAAGCCGAGGCTGCCGCGCTCGCCCATGTCTTCGAGGTTCCAGCTATAGCCATTGAGGCCCATCCAGATATCCATCCAGGGCTCATGAACAGGATCGCTGGGCTCAGGCCCGTTGTCCGATGTGATGACAAAGATCGTGTTATCCAGTTCTCCACGCGATGCGATGTGATCCATCAGGCGCCCGACATGATGGTCCATCGCCTCGATCATGCCGGAATAGACTTCCATCGCGCGTGCGTATTTGGCCTGCTCTTCGTCGCTGAGTGAAACCCACTTGCGCGCGCCGTCCGGCATGGCGGCGAAGGGCGCGCCAGCGGGAACGATGCCGGAAGCGACGGCGCGATCCCAGCGTGCGCGACGCGTCGCTTCCCAGCCAGCGTCGAACTTGCCGGCGTAGTGGTCGGAAAACGCCTTCGGCGCCTGCACGGGAATGTGCACGGCCTGAAAGGCGAGGTATCCAAAATAGGGAGCGCTGCGCTCGCCCTCGTCGATGTACTTGATCAGACGGTCGACGAGCAGTTCAGATGAGTAGAATTCATTCGGCAGTTTCGCAGGCGCGCCATCCTCGAACCATGGCGCATCCTTGTAGTACGGCATGTAGGCCTTGGCCGCCCAATTGTCGGCCCCGGAGGCGTCGAGTGCGAGGGAGCGGTCGAAGCCGTGATGGTTCGGCAAGTCGCCTTCGCCATGGCCGAGATGCCACTTGCCTGACATCAACGTGCGATACCCTGCCAGCTTGAGTCGATCCGCGATGGTGAGAACGCCTGGCTCGAGGCTGAGTGTATAGCCAGGCCTGTTCTTCAGTTCCGGCGGAAGGACCTCCTCGATGGTGGAGACACCTGTGCGGTGGCTGTCCATGCCGGTCAGGAGCATGGCGCGCGACGGCGAACACAAAGGCGACGTGTGGTAGTTCGTCATCAGCGCCCCGGTGGCGGCAAGGCGATCTATATTTGGCGTGCGTGCTTCGCCGCCGTAGACGCCGAAATCCATGAAGGCAGCGTCGTCAACCAGGACCACAATGATGTTGGGGCGCCTGGCGGCTGTCGGTGCTTGTTGCTGCGCTGACGCAGGCAGGAGGCTGGCCAGCGACAGGATGGCTGCAGCGAGACCTTTGCGGAAGACATCGCGCATCATTCAACCTCGGCGCTGTACACGGAGGCCATGAGATATTATGACACACCGAATGTCAATTTAGGGAGTCGTAGATGGAATGGATCATTCTGTCCGCCTTGAGCGGGGCCGTCCTGACCATATGGTTGGGCCTTCCTGCCATGCTGAGGGCAATGGGTCTGCATCATCGCTTTGTCGCCCCGAAGCGCAACCTGAAGGGGAGGCGGGCCCTGATCATCGCAACAAGCCACGACACGCTTGGCGATACAGGCAAGAAGACAGGTGTGTTCGCATCCGAGATGACAGCGCCATACTACGCCTTCCTGGATGCAGGAATGGAGGTTGACGTGGTGAGCATCAAGGGCGGGGCCATCCCCGTTGAACCCATGTCCGTGAAATGGCCTCTGAAATCGGAATACGATGACCGTTTCCTGAAGGATAAGGATCTGCGCCAGAAGGTAGGCGCGGCCAAGGCGGTCGGGCAGGTGGATGGCGCGCAGTATGACGCCGTCTTCCTTGCCGGCGGATGGGGCGCAGCCTTCGACTTTGAACAGTCGCCCGAACTAGGCCAATTGCTTCTGCAGGCGGAAGATGCGAGCGCGGTGATCGGGGGCGTTTGCCACGGTCCGCTGGGTTTGCTGGCGGCGAGGCGTGGCAACGGCCAGCCGCTTGTAAATGGGCGCTCACTGACGGCTGTGACGGACAAGCAGGTGAAGGAACTGGGCATTACACACACGCCGCGTCATCCGGAGCGGGATCTGCGCGCCGCAGGCGCCCGGTTCGAGTCATCGACCCGATTCAGGGACATCTTTGCAAGCCATGTGACCGTGGACGGACGGCTGGTAACTGGCCAGAACCAGAATGATGGAGCGGAGACGGCGGACCGGATGATGCAGGTCATCCTCGATGCGTCTCGCAAGGAAGGTTGAGAGACATGATTGCGGTATTGCGCGCAGTTGTAGGCATCGCGGGCCTGCTGGGCTTGCTGGTTGCAGCGCGGATGTGGATGGCCCCGGAGGGGACGGCGGCACAACTGGGTGTTGTCGCGTCGGGTCCGCTGGGGCTGGCGACGATCCGCGCCGACATGGGAGGCTTCTTCGCGGCTGGGGGCGTGTTTGGCCTGTTGGCGGCGATCAAGGGACGCGGCAACCTGCTGCTGCCGTCGGTCGCTCTGATCGGGTTCGCGTTGACGGGACGTCTGGTTACCGTGGCCATGAATGGGTTCGTTCCCGAGATGGGGGCGCCGATGGCGATCGAAGCCGCGCTCCTGATTCTTTTCGCGGCGGGGTGGAAGTGGTTGCCGCGCTGAGTGCTTCGGGCCCGAGCGTTGTTTTGACTCGAGGCGTTTGGCGACGCGGGCGCTAAGTTCGTAGGCGGTGCTTTCTGCCGAAAATGTCCAGCGGCTGTATGATTCATTCTTATGCAGGCAGCGTGAGACA